>JAISFK010000264.1 GCA_031263625.1 Clostridiales bacterium | reverse complement strand
AGCGGCGGCCAGCCTCAGATTGCGCGGTTCGTGAAAGCCGCGGACTCGATCTCCGCGCACATCAAATGCATAGAGGAGCTGGCCATGGGCAATTCCGAGTTCAGGGCCGCCGCCGAGGCTACGCGGAAAAAAATCGAGGCCATGGGCCTGCCGGAGGCGGACATGTTCATGCGGGATTTCATCGGGGCGTTCAGCCTTTCGCTGGACGAATTTGGCATATAGCTCAAAAAAGCCTTCCGAATATGGATGGCAATACGCGCCGGAGCTTGCGCCGTACTTTAATTTCGGGGCAGGAGCTAAAACCGGCGCGAGGATGGCGCGGCCTGTAAGGAAGATATAGCCCCTCTTTATTCTGCTGAAAATGTCGGATGCCTACTCAAAGAGCCTGCTACAATGATTTCGTAAAGGAGGTCGGGAGCATGGATATTCTCACCCAATTAAACCGCGCGATGGCGTACATTGAAGCGCATATCGACGACGATTTGGCGCTTGCGGACGTTTCAAGCGTCACGGCGTATTCGCCTTATCACTTCGGGCGTTTGTTCTACTATATCGCCGGTATGTCGCTGTCCGAGTACATCCGCAAACGCAAGTTGTCGCTGGCGGCGATGAAGCTGCAAAACGGAAGCGATAAAGTCATTGTTCTCGCGGTTTTGTACGGTTACGACAGCGCAGACAGCTTCACGCGCGCTTTTGTGAAGCAGCACGGTGTCACGCCGTCGAACGCCAGACATTCAGGCGTGAATTTTACCATCTTCCCGCCGCTCACCTTTCAAATCAAAATACAAGGAGTGCAGGCAATGAATTGGAGAATTGAGGAACGCGAGGCGTTCGAGGTGTTCGGTATCGAGCGAATATTCGGCAATGACGAAACCAGCAAAGTACCGAGCTTTTGGGATGAATGTCATCAGAACGGCAGCTACGAAAAGCTGTTTGACGCGGCAGGCGGGGTACGAAAGCCTAACGAACATGGGTATCCACTTGAAGATGGAAGTTGCGTTATAAGAGCCGTTTGCGGTTACTCTGAACCGGGTGACGACACCTTCCCCTACATGATTTGCGCGTTGAAAAAGTCCGACAGTAAAACGGACGGATTCAAGGTGGCGCAAATTCCGAAAACCACATGGGCGGTTTTCAGAAGCGATAAAACCGATCATATTGGTTTGGAAATCCCGAAACTTTTTAACCGCGCATACAGCGAATGGCTGCCGTCCTCCGGCTACGACAAAGCTATCGGTCCAGATATAGAGGTTTATTATGCAACTCCTGACGGCAAGCATTTTGAGGAAGTATGGATTCCGGTAAAGAAAAGGCAGGATGATTGAGAGTGATCTTAACTAATATAGGTGCGGCAGGGAAATACCTCGCCGCACCTATATTGGTGATTACAGTTTAGCATGGAGAAATTGCTATTGCTTTTCCTGTTTAGTCATCCTTTGAAATTACCGATTATTTATATATGCCAAAATCATGAGCTGTCTGGTACATCGCAATCACGTTTTCAGTTGGCGTGTTATCCTGTATTGCATGTGTCGGGGCAAAATGATAGCCATAGCCTGGCATCATGATTTCGAGTGTTTTTTTGCAGTATGCTCTCGTTTCCTCGGCGGTGCCGTAAGCAAGCGGCCCGGCGGTCGATATGCAGCCTCTGAACGCAAGCCTGCCGCCAAAAGCCTGTTTTAAATATTCAGGAGACATATTTGCCGCCTCCGGTTGCAATGTATCTACCGCAGCTACGCCCATCTCGATAAAATCCTCATATGCCCAGCTTGAACTGCCGCACGTGTGAATTATTGCAGGAATGTTATACGCTTTAGCGAGGTCGATAAATTTTTTGTGAATTGGCTTAAATGTCCTGCGGTACATTTCCAAGCTTATCATGGGCGACTTTTGAGTGCCTAAATCTTCTCCCAGCCACATAAAATCAATCTTCCCTTTATATTTATCGAGGCTCCTTTCCATTACGGCAAGGCGCATGCCCATGCGCCGGTTCAGAAAAACGAGCATGGCCTCGTCCTCGGCCAGCAGATTGCACAGGGTGTCCTCCATGCCCATAATGCGCCCCGTCGAGTTGATAATGTCCGGCACTCCGGCATTTCCTATATATGCCGCAAATTCCTTATGGGCTTCAAGCTGTCCGCCTAATGCGGCATAATCAAAATCATCCGGATTTGGCACAGGGTAATTCGCGATAACCTCCGAATCCGCATTTTGTAAGGGAAAATCGCAAAAATCCCAATAACCGCCGGTTTTATGTTCAATCCAGCGGGTATAGAAGCCATCGACAGGGTCAACTTTTCTGCCCGGTAACGGCTTAAACAGCATTGGACCGGTATAGGGCGCGGCAATGCCCCTGTAATCGGCGCCAAGGGCCCGCAATGTCTGCTCTTCGTCGCCGTCCTTAATGCCTAATTCGCTTGCCACCCTTATATGAACGGCCAAATTCGCTTCGTATCCGATAGTCACTCTGTCGGTTTTTTCCAGATTGAATGTTTTTAATACCCTTTCTTTTGCCGACATGGTTTCTTTTGCCTTGACAAGCTTAGTCATAGCATCCCCTTCCTTATCCCCATCCGACGCCCAACCGGGCGGTTAGACGCAGAGCGTTCCGGCTTCATTTGAATAATCGCTCACCTCGCCGCCACTTCCACAACTTCCGCATCTCTCATTATTCGCCACGATTATTTTAGCGCAGCCGCTTGAGAATTTCAATAACAGCAGGCAACGCAGGCAACGCAGGCAGCGGAGGGCGAGGGCGTAAAAATCCGGCTTGCGCTATCGTAAGTTTTGCGGCATAATGGTTTCGTGGGGGTCATGGGAAGCGAGGTGCGCCAATGCGATACTACCAAAAAATATTCCGAATCCTTCTGCTGATCTCCGTATCGCTCGTGCTCTGCCTGGAGCTGTTCTTTATCGCGGGCTACGTATATTTGCAGAGGGATTCGTTCAGCCGGCAGGCCGAGAGCGACCTGTCGTCCATGCGCGAGTACGCGGACAGCAGGCTGTCCATGAACGCGCAGTTTTCGACGCTGCTGCGCTCAAGCGAGTACACGGATCGCCTGCTGCAGAGGACGGAGCCGCTGAGCTACAACAAGCTGAGGCTGTACAAGTTCGTGTTCAGCTCGTCCGCCAACCAGCCGAACAACTATGAAAAATTCGCGTTCTCGACGCTCGCGGACGATTACGTGATCACGGGCGACGGCACTTGCGGCGTCCGATTTTTCTGCAGCCAGTTCAACCTGCCCGAGGCGGCGCTGGGCGACGTCGTGCGCGCGTTCGACGAGCGCCCGAACGAGCTGGCGGCCTTTCTGGCAGTGGCCGGGCCGGACGGCGCGCCGCAGTACATACACGTGCGCCGCGAAAAGTTCGGCTCGTCTTTGCCGCTCTACATATTCACGCTGTTTCGGGAGGAGCAGCTCTTTGAAACGGCCAGGCTATCGGGCGGCACGTTCGCCATATACAGGAACGGCGCCCCAGTCGCGGCCGTCGGAGAGCACTCCGCGGAGAGCCTGGGCCGCCTGGCCGCCGGGGGCGCGGGTGCGGGTGCGGCTGGTTCGGAAATCGCGGCAGGCGCGGGGGCGACTGGCGCTGTTGGCGCTGCCGTAACGGCGGGCTCCGGCGCTGGCGCTGCGGGATCGGGAGTCGCGGCTGGAGCGGGCGCTGGCGCGGCGGGCGCGGGCGCTGGTGCTGCCAACGCGTCTGGCGCGGGGGCGGCGGGCGCCGTTGGCGTTGCTGGCGCTGCCGGGGCGGCAGGCGCGGGCGCGGCCCCCAAGGGCTACGTTCGGCTGGAGGCGGCGTCCGGCGTCGGGGACTACCGCTACGTGTACCTCGCGCGGATCCCGTCGCTCGCCACGCCGGTCGTGTTCTGGCTGCTGCTGTCCGGCGCCGCGATGCTGGCGGGCGACGTCCTGCTCATGCTCGTCATCGCGAAAAAGATGTACATGCCGATCCGCGAGCTGGTCGGCGCGGCGGGCAGGGAAGCGGACGGCCAGGACGAGTTCTCGTACATCAAAAAGACCATCCTGTCCCTGCACGGCAAGCTGAGGACGGCAGAGCTGTCCGAGCGGCAGTACCACGCCATGCTGGACGACGTGTATTTGAGGGATCTGCTGGAGGGCCGCGCGGCGGGCGAATACGCCGCGCCGCGGGCGGGAGCGCGGGGGGACGGCGGCGGCGAGGGAACCGCGTTTCGGCCGTTTCCGGCGCCGCCGGCCGGCGCCGCGCACTACGTGGCGGTCATACGCTACAACCAGGCGGACAACGCGGATCTCGACATGTCTCAGGACACGGCGTATTTTCTGAAGCAGAACATGGATGCGTTCTTGGCCGACGCGCTGCGGGATCTGCCGTTCGCGCGCATCGTTGACATGCGCTTCGACACGCAGGCCGTCCTGTTCGCGTGCCGCGACGTTTCGGCGTTCGCGGAGGCGCTGGACGAGTCGCTGCTCATGGTCGAGACGGAGCACGGCCTGTCGCTGGCGGCCGCCGTGAGCCGCGCCTTTTCGGACGCGCGGGACGCGGCGGCGGCGTACCGGCAGGCGAGCTGGCTCTTGGAAACCGGCGGCGCCAGCCGGGGCGGCCAGAGGGTCGTCTCGTTTCAGGACGAGCGGCGCGGCGGCCCCAAAAGCGCCTACTTCCCGATCGGCGTGGAAAATTCGCTCGCGAACGCGCTGTTTCAGGGCAAGTCCGGGCTTTGGCGCAGCATACTGAGGGACGTCTTCGCCGAGAACCGGGCGCGCGGCGTCGCGGCCAACTTCCAGCAGCTCTCGCTCATGCTGACCGCCGCGACGGAGAGGCTGCTCGACGCGGCGGGGCTGGAGGCGGCCGACATCTTCGGCGGCGAGGGCGCCAGCATATACCTGGAATACCGCGCGGCGGAGGACTACGACGCCCTGTGCGCCAAGGCGACGCTCATATTCGAGGCGGTCGCCGGCAAAATGCTCGCCGCGCAGGACAAGCTGTCGCCTGCGGCCGAGGCGAACATGGTCAGGTACGTGGAGGAAAACTACCGGAGGGACATCAGCCTGTACGATCTGGCGTCGCACCTGAACCTGTCGAAGAACTACGTCTCGTCGCTGTTCAAAAACGCCACGGGCATGAATTTCAAGGAGTACGTCAGCCGCGTCCGGTACAGAGAGGCGCGCGCTATATTCGACGCGAAGCCGGGCGTCAAGGTCAAGGACGTGGCCGCGACGATAGGCTGCAGCACGGACATACTGATCCGCCTGTTCCTGAAATACGGCGGCTCCACGCCCAAGGACTACCAGCGCCTCGCGGGGGCGGGG
>JAISFK010000248.1 GCA_031263625.1 Clostridiales bacterium | reverse complement strand
GCATCGCGCAGCGGACGACGGCCGCGTGGATCTCCGGCGACTCGCGGTATACCGCCAGCGCGCGCGACACGGCGTCCAGCATGTCGTGCGCGTTGTACGTGGCGAACGTGTAGCCGCAGCCCTGCCCCGTCTGCGGGTCGTATGGGAACACCGTGTCCCTCAGCCCGCCCGTCTCGCGCACGATGGGCAGGCTGCCGTAGCGCATCGCGATCATCTGGCTTATGCCGCACGGCTCGAACAGCGACGGCATGAGGAAAAAGTCGCTCGCGGCGTAGATCATGCGGGCCGTCGCCTCGTCGAAGCAGATGCTCGCGGACACGTCGCCCGGCCGCTGCAGCGCCTTCTCGCGGAAAAAGCTCTCGTAGCCGCCGTCGCCCGTCCCCAGGAGGACGAACTGCGCGCCGCAGCTCCCCCCCACCAGCTCGTCGAACACGCGCTCGACGAGGTCCATGCCCTTTTGCGCGACGAGCCTGGACACGACGGCGATCATCGGCCTGTCCGCGTCCGCCTGGGACAGACCGAGCCTCTCGCGCAGCGCGGCCTTGTTGCGCCGCTTCTGCTCGGCGGCGCTGTCCGCCGCATACGCGTGCGCGATGGCCGCGTCGGTCGCGGGGTCGTAGGACTCGGCGTCTATGCCGTTGAGGATGCCGACGAGGTCGCCGCCGCGCCAGTTCAGCAGCCAGTCCAGCCCCTCGCCGTAGTACTGGTATCTGATCTCCCTCGCATACGTCTCGCTGACGGTCGTGATCTTGTCCGCGAGGCTCAGGCCGCCTTTCAGGCAGTTCACGAGGTCGTAGCCGGACGACAGGCTGGGCGCGGCGGAATAGCTGTCGTTCAGCCCGATGATGTCGTACAGCTTGTATTTGTTGCATATGCCCTGGTACTTCAGGTTGTGTATCGTCATGACCATCCTGATCCGGCTGTAGAACTGGATCCGCTTGAAGTGCGCGCTGTATATGACGGGGATCAGCGACGTGTGCCAGTCGTGGCAGTGTATGACGTCCGGCGCGAAGTCTATGTGCGGCAGCGCCGAAAGCACGGACATGCAGAAGAACGCGAAGCGCTCTATGTCGTCCTCGATTGAGTAGTACAGCTGGTTGCCGCCGAAGTAGAACAGGCTGTCCACGAAATACATTTTAAGGCCGCCGTAGTCCAGCTCGTATATGCCGCAATACTGCTTGCGCCATCCGAGGTAGACGTGTATGGCCTTCACGAACTCCATCCGCTCCACCACGTCCTCCGGGAGGAAGGAGTACAGGGGCATGATGACGCGCGCGTCCACGCCCTCCTTTTTCAGGGCCTGCGGCAGGGAGCCCAGCACGTCGCCAAGCCCTCCTGACTTCACGAGCGGCGAAAATTCTGCCGTAGCCATCAGCACAGACATCATAGTTTTAACCATTCCCTCTTCTAATATGTTGTTTTCGGCGCGGGCGGCGCAGCGATCCCGGAGCTTCCTTCCGGGCGCTGCGGCCATGCCGCAACATCGCAGCTCCGCCATGCCGCAACGCCGCCGTATCGCAATGCTGCGGCGCCGCCGTCATATCGCGCCATGCCGCAGCGCCGCAGCGCCATCATGTCACGCCTTATATTGCTCCCTGCGCCGTCATATCACGCCGCCCTTCCCGATCAGCACGGGATAGTCGGCCTGGCCCGTGAGGCGCTTGCCCACGCGGACGATGACGTCCTTGTCCAGTATCACGTTTTCGAGCACCGAGTTCTCGTGAACCTCCGAGTTCTGGAGTATTATGCTGTTCGCGACGTTCACGTTCTTCGATATCTGCACGCCCCGGAACAGTATGCTGTTCTGGACGTTGCCCTCTATCACGCAGCCGTCCGCTATCAGGCTGTTGGACACGCTGGCCCTGTCGCCGTACATCGTGGGCACCTCGTCCTTGACCTTCGTGTATATGGGGTTCTCCCCGGAGAACAGCTCGTGCATGACATTCCTGTTCAGCAGCTCCATGCTGGTCCGGAAATACGAGCGCACCGTGTCTATGCGCGCGACGTAGCCGCGGTAGCCGTAGGCGAATATCCGCAGGCTGCCGAGGTTCTTGCGCAGCAGGTCCGACTCGATCTCGTCCAGGCCGGACGATATGCTCTCGTCTATGAGCGTTTCGAGCAGGGCCTTCTTCGTGATGTATATGTTCATCGAAACCTTGTTGGACTTGGGGAAGCGCGGGTTGATCTCCATGCTGACGATCTGCCCGTTCCTGTCCACGCTGAGCGACGTCAGCGACGACAGCTCCTTGAAGCCGCGCGCGTCAACGGCGTTGTATAGGACGGTGACGTCGGCCTCCTTGGACAGGTGGAACTCCATCGCGTCGTCGAGCTGCATGTTGCATATGACGCCGGACTCGGATATCACGACGTACTTCTCCTTGCTCCTGCGGAAGTAGTGCATGATGTTGTACAGCTCCTCCAGCGTGCCCTTGCTGCGGTCAACGGACTCCTTGCGGACGTTCGGGGGGAATATGAACAGGCCGCACAGCTTCCTGTCCAGATCCCACTCCTTGCCCGCGCCCAGGTGGTCCATGAGCGACTGGTAGTTTTCGTGCGTCACGACGCCGACGTTCGATATGTCGGAATTGACCATCGACGAGAGTATGAAGTCGATGATCCTGTAGCGGCCCCCGAAGGGCACGGCCGCGACGGCCCGCTGCGCGGAAAGCTCGTACAGCTTGTTGTTAGTGTCCTTCGTGAGGATGATGCCCATCGTGTCTTTCATGGCGCCACCTCCTTCAGCCGCCTGCCCGCGGCAGGGGCTGCTTTGGCACTCGCTCCGGCTCCGGCTCCAGCTCCGGCTCCGGCTCCGGCCATGACCGGGGCCGAGGCCGGTGGCGGTGGCAGGGGCGGGGGCGCGGTTCTGGCTGCGGCTCCGGTTGCAACTGCGCCCAGCGCGCCGCCCGGCGCGACGATGCTCCTGTCCACCATGCAGCCGCCGCCTATGCGGACGCCGCAGCCTATCGCCACGTCCGGGGCTATGAGCGATATGCCGTCCTCGCAATAGTCGGACAGGAACGTCGTGTCATAGATGTCCGCGCCGCTCAGGCTGTCGAACCCGATCAGCCGCGGCGGCGGCCCCCCCGCTTCGGGCGCGGCAGGCGATCCCGCCGCCGAAGACCCTGCGGCCTGCGCGGCGGGCGACCCCGCCGCGACCCCTGCGGCCTGAGCGGCGGCTTTCGGCGCTGGCGCTGGCGCGGCCCCCTTTGGCGCAACTGCGACGGTTGCGGCCCCTGCGGCGGCGGCTGTCCCCGCCGTCACCGTGGCAGCTGCGACCCCTGCCGGAGCCACCGCAACGGCGGCCGCCGTCGCGGCTGCTGCCCCCGCCGTCGCCGTCGCCGCTGCGGCTCCCGGCGCGGCGGCTCCCGGCGCGGCTTCGTCCAGCCCCGCCCGCGCGCTCGCGCTTATCTCGCAGCCGTCGCCTATCACGGCGTTGTCGCCCACTATGGCCCTGTCAATCACGCAGCCCTCCCCGATCTTCGCGTTCGGAAAGATCACGGAGTTGCTGATCCGGCTGCCCTTGCCAATCGTGACGCCGGTGAACACGACGGACTTCTCCACCTCCCCGTATATCTCGCAGCCCTCCGTGACGAGGCAGTTGGATATTCTGGCGCTGGACGACACGAAATGCGGCGGCTTAACGGGGTTGCGGCAGTAAATCCTCCTGCTGTCGATATACATGTCGAGCGGCAGGGGCTTCTGCAGCAGATCCATATTGGCCTGCCACAGGCTCTCAATCGTGCCGACGTCCTTCCAGTAGGAATGGAAGCTGTGCGCGTACAGCCGCAGGCCGTCCTTCAGCATCATGGGGATGATGTTCTTGCCAAAGTCGTTGCTGGACTTCTCCGACTGCTCGTCCAGAATGAGATACTTTTTCAGCATCTTCCAGTTGAACACGTACACGCCCATCGAGGCCAGGTTGCTCGCGGGCTTCTTTGGCTTTTCCGCGAAGCTCGTCACGAGCTCGTCCTCGTCCACGGCCATGATGCCGAAGCGGCTCGCCTCCTCCCACGGCACGGTTATGACCGCGATGGTCGCGTCCGCGCGCTTCGCCTCGTGGGCCTCGATCATGGGCCTGTAGTCCATTATGTAGATGTGGTCGCCGGACAGGATCAGCACGTCCTCCGGGTCAAAGCTCTCGACGAAGGCGATGTTCTGGTAGATGGCGTTCGCCGTGCCCTTGTACCACTCGCCGGACTTGCCTTTCATGTAGGGCGGCAGGATGTATATCCCGCCGTTGTAGCGATCCATGTCCCAGGGCTGCCCGCTTCCGATGTACCTGCTCAGCTCGTGGGGCTGGTACTGCGTCAGCACGCCAACGGTGTCTATGCCGGAGTTTATGCAGTTGCTCAGCGCAAAGTCGATTATTTTGTACTTGCCGCCAAACGGCACGACCGGCTTCGCGATCGCCTTCGTCAGGCTGCCGAGGCGGCTGCCCTGGCCGCCGGCCAGGATCATCGCGACACAGTCCTTCCTTTTCAAAATATCACCTCGCTTTTCTCCATTCGACTCATTTAACTCATTCTTACCCGTTTTTTGCGCATTTATACTGACGAGCATTCGAATTTTCCATCAACGCGAGTCAGTGATACTCGTTTCCTCTGTGCCCGCCGAAAAAGCACGGCGCGCGCCGGAATTTCCGAGCTCGCCGCGGAACCCGCCCACCATTCCGGGCGCCACGCCGCCGCACAACCCATGTCAGTCCTCCGCAACCGGATGCGTCCGGCGGGTTCTCTGGCGGCCCTTTGCGGTTTTGTTTAAGTTGCTTGCCTTGCCTCAATAAACAGGTCTATATCTTCAACGGCATATTGCCAGCTTGTCGTATGCAAGGCATCATAACATGACATGATATAGTCCGCAATGCCATATCTTTTGAAAAGCTCAATAGCCTGTCTCCCTGTCAGGTGTTTCTCCCTGCGGTATATTTCAAGGCAGTAAACCAAATATTTGCCTTCTTTGCTCATAAACGTCACGCCTCTTCCGGGAATGTGATTTTGCCTGTCTCCTGTTCCTCCCGGAACATCTCAAACAGAGCGTGCGCGCTTAAATGCCACAGCTTGGTTTCTTCTTCTTCAAGCATTTTATAAAGTTCCGAAGAATAAAGCAATTCTGTGGCTTTTTCGTCGTTCACGCAGTATGTGTTCATAACCAAATCTAAAATCTGCGGGACGAGAAATATAAGAACGGTTGACAGCTTTTTTGCTTCCATGGCATTTTCCCCTTTATTCCAGAATCCCGATAAATCTAAGGTATCCTATTGCCCGTTCGGTGCCAAGCACCAGCTGGTTGTACAGCTTCTTGACCTTCAAGCGGTTCAGCGTTTCAACCCTAGTCAAGCCGCCGCTTTCATAAAGCTGAAAGGTTAGATACACATCGTCGTTTGCAACAGGCCCGTAGATAAGCTCGAAATCCTTGCCCGAATAAGACCGATTGCGATGTGCTGACACAAAATCCAGCCATTCCTCGTTGGGCGAATCAAAGCGGATGGCGTTGCACACAGAAAAAGCGGCGGCTTCGTCAAATTCAAACATGCTGACGACAGGCTGTCCTTCTTTCCTGCGCCGCCACACTTTGTCCGCGAAGGAAATCGCCTGCGCCCTGTTTTCCGTTGTGTAAAAGCCTTTTCCAAAATCCAGCGCTCTGTTCTGAGGAACAAGCATGGGCTTTTTCACAGCAACATTGCTTCCGTGATACAAAACCATCTTCATCACCAATTCATCACCAATGATTATTTATTATGCTTTGCCATCAACCCTGCTCAGCCCAGCCGCAACTCGGCCACGCAGCACGGCGGCAGCGTCAGCTCCACGCCACCCGCCGCGACGCGAATCGCGCTGTCCGGGATCGGCTCTATCCTCACGGCGTCCGGCCGCTCGAACGTGTTTTTCGCGTCGATGGCGCCGACCAGCCAGCGCCCGGCCACCTTGCCGCCGCGCGCGGCGGGCGAGCCGTCCGCCATGCCAATGCGGACGGGCGCGGGCGCCGACGCCGAGAGGTTCGATATCGTCACCGTTATGGCGCCGCCCGCATTGCTCGCGCTGCCCGCGCCATCCGGCCCGCCCGCAGGCGCCCCGCCAACGGCCAATCTTGGCGTTGACACACTGGCCGTCAGGCGCGGCACGCCCGCAAACTCGCCGCCTCCCGCCGACGCGCCCGCGCCACCAGCCGCCTTGTCTGTCCCGCTGTCGCCGCCCGCCTGCTCGCCCGCCTCGCCGCAGCG
>JAISFK010000163.1 GCA_031263625.1 Clostridiales bacterium | reverse complement strand
TATCGGCATTGGTTGCATCAGTCGTGCCGGACGCGCTGGTTGCGCGAGTTTCTCTGGCGTCTTTGGCGGGCCGCTGGGAATAGCGGCTGAAAACCCATGCCGTTTCGACGGGCAGGTTGGGGTTTGCGAGCACCACGGACACGCAGGGCGGCAGCGGCGGCAGCGGTTCTAGCTTTTCGCCTATGCCCCTTGCCAGGGCGGCCGGCCAGCCTGCAAGGCAAAACGGGACATCCGCGCCCACGCTCTTGGCAATGTCCATGAGCTCGGTCGCGGTCGCGCCCGGCATGCCCGCGCTCTGGAAGATCTCGTTCAGCGCCAGAAGCGTCGCGGCGGCGTCCGAGCTGCCGCCAGCCAGCCCTGCGGCGGCGGGTATTCTTTTTACGATTCGGATGTGGATGTCAAGGCATATTGGCTGCCGAGGCGCAAACGGCTGCGGCGTTGCGTCCGTTTTCGTGCATGTTTTTGGCGTGCGGGGCGCGGCGGCGGGCTCGCCGAGGGGCGCGGCGTGAAGCTCGCTGGTGGGCTCGTCGGCAACCCTGACGGTTTTTATGCCGCAATGCTCCAGAAACAGCCGGGTTGCCTTGACGGCCGAGTTTCTGCCGTCTGTCGGAATGTCGGCGAACAGCGCCTGATGGGGGCCGCTGTACGCGTCGGTGCGCGGATTGCCGTGCGCGCCGATGCGCGGGTTGCAGTGTGCGCCGTTATGCGAGCCGTTGCGCACATCGCCATGGGCATCACTGCACATGTTGCCATGGGCATCGTTGCACATGCCGTTATGCGCGTTGCCGTGCTCGCGGTCGCCGTTGCCGTCGCGAGCGGCCGCCCTGCTAGGCTCATGCGCCCACTCGGTGGACGCCCCGCCGGGCCCGTGCGCGTCGTACTCTGCCGTCAGCGCGATCCTTGCGTAGATGGGCGCCGAATAGGCGCAATCTGCGAACGCAGCTGCATCTGCAGCCACAGCGGCGGCAGGGGCTGGCGCGGGGGCCGTTGCCGCAAGTGCCGGCCCTGCGCCGCTTGCGCCGCCTGCTTCCGGTGCAGCGGCGGCAAGCATGGCAACGGTTGCCATGGCCGCAGGCGCTCCTACCGCAGGCGCTCCTGCCGCGGGCGCAACTTGCGCAAACGCTCCTGCCGCTGGCGCAACCTGTGCAAACGCCCCGGCAGCTGGCGCGGCTTGTTCCGCAGTCGCGCCAGCTGCCGTCTCCGCGTCTTTGCCCGTGCGAACCGCAAGCTCGACAATTACGTCGTCGTGCAGCGGCACCGCGTGCATGACAGACTTGAGCTCATGGTAGCCGTTGGGCATCCTGCCGACTACGCTGAGCATCAGGTTGATCTTCGCGCGCGCCGGCCTGTTGGCACTGTACTCATATATCATGCGCCAACTTTATCACAATGGCGCGCACAGTTGCAAGGGAACGCAAGGGAGTGCTGTCAGATTGCCGGGCGGCTGTCGCCGGGAAAGGCGGTTGGTCGCTCAGCTTTGCGGAACTAGCGTTTTTTCAAATTTCAGGATGCAGACAGCAGACAGCAGACAGCGGATAGTGAAGAGCCTTGAGGCTGATTTTTTTAGCTGTAGCCGTAGTTAGGCGCGTAACCGCGACCGCTTGTTGACTGCCCGGAGCCGCTGGCATATAATTTGAGTGCGCGACGCGCAACCGCTGATTCCAAAAGTTGTGGCGGCGCGCTGCGGTCAGGGGCATGCCCTGCTGAAGATCAGCGTGTTGCGCATGGAGCTGAAAATGGGCCTGCACACGCCGAGCAGCGGCGTCAACTGCACTGTCGGCCTGCCGAACATAGGGATATATACTCGTGTTCGGTTGGAAATTCCGACCGCAATTTGCGGTCGGACAGAGGAAACGAGTATTACTGACTCGCGATTATGGAAAATTCAAATGCTCGTCAGTATAGGCAGATTATGGCGCTGGCTTCGGCCGGGCGCGGCAGAACAGGGCGAATGAGGGAAGATTGCCGGACGCGATTGAGGCGGGGGCCGCGATGGCGCAGGGCGCGGGCCAAGCGTGGGTTTTGAGCGGGCGCTGCGGAGGATGGCGCGCTTTATGATTGAACTTGTTGTGATAGCGGACGATTTGACGGGCGCCCTGGACACGGGCGCGCAATTTGCGAAGCAGGGCGTCGCCACGTTTGTGGCGGGGCGCGCCGAGCCGGATTTTTCGGCGGCGGATCCGTCATGCGCGGTTATTGCGGTCAACGCGGAATCGCGCCACCTGCCGGCAAGGGAGGCGGCCGAGCGCGTGCGGCGCATTGTGCGCGACGCCATGGCGCATGGCGCGCGGCGCTTTTACAAAAAGACGGATTCCGGCCTGCGCGGGAATGTCGGCGCCGAGCTCGCGGCGCTGATCGAGGCCGCCGGATGTTGCGCGGAGGGCGGCGACGTTGCGCATGGAGCAAGCGCCGTGGCGGTAGGTGGCGCCGCAGGAGACGTTAGCGTTGCGAAGGGAAGCGGCGCGGCTGAGAGAGGGAGTGCCGCAGAGGGCCGCGACGCAGTAGCGGAAGGCGGTGTCGCAGAGGGTGTTTGTGCGGCGGTGGGCACCGGCTCAGCCGCAGGCGGCGCCATTGGCGCGGGCGGCGATTTTTGGGCGGGCGCCGGGCGGGCGCTGCCGTTTGTGCCGGCGTTTCCCAAGAACGGGCGCGTCACGCGGGGCGGGGTTCAGTACGTTGACGGCGCGCCGCTGGCAGAAAGCGTGTTTGCCCGCGATCCGTTTGAACCCGTGCGGCACAGCGAGGTTGCGCGGATTATCCGGGAGCAGGCCGATCTGCCCGTGATCTCCGTGCCGGCGTCCAAGTATCGCAGCGGTGCGCAAGGAACTGGAGCGGCTTCGGCGCGGCCTGCCATCCACGTCTACGACGCCGAAACTGACGACGATCTGCGGGCGATCTGCGAGCGCCTGAAACATCGCGGCATCCCGCGCCTGCTCGCGGGGTGCGCCGGGTTCGCGGAATTTTTGCCCGATTTGCTGTGCCTGCCGAGAAGCCCTGCCCTGCGCGCAAGCCGGCTGGGTTGCGCGTTGCTGGTCTGCGGTAGCGTCAGCAGCGTGGCGCTGGGGCAACTGCGCGCGGCGCGCGCGGCCGGGTACGAGCCGCACACGCTCTCGCCGGGGCTGAAGCTCTCGCCGGAAGGCGAGGGCGGCCCGGAGGCGGCCGCATTCGCGCGAACCGTGGCGGCGTCGCTCTGCGGGCGCGGCCGGGCGGCGCTGCAGGCCGCCGCGGGCAGCGAGGACATTGAAGCCGCCGGGGCCCGCGCGGCCGCGCTCGGCATCGCGCCGGAGGCGGCGCGCGCCCGCATTGCGCGGAACATCGGAGCGATGGCCTGGCGCGTTATGGGCGCCGCGCGCGACTGCGGGCGCCCTGTTGACACGCTGATCGTTTTTGGCGGCGACACGCTTTCCGCCGTTTTGCGTTGCGCGGGCCATGCTGAAGATGCGGGACATGCTGACTATGCGGGCAATGCCGGCCACGCGGGTTGCTCGGGCCTGCGGCCGATCGCCGAGATCCTGCCGGGCGTCGCGGCGTCGCGCCTGGTCATGCCGGACGGCTCGCTGTCCGAGCTGTCGCTGATCACGAAATCCGGCGGCTTTGGCGGCGCCGTCGCGGACATCGAGCGGGCGCTTGCGGCGGGGCGCCCGCCCGAGTGATGCTACATGCCGAGTGAAGCCGTCCCGCCCGGGCGTGGCCGCCCGATCGAGTGATGCTATACTCGTGTTCGATTGGAAATTCCGACCGATTGCCCGCCGCGGCGCAAAAGGCGTTCTCGGACAGGGAAATAACGAGCATTGTGTGGTTCCAGCGCCTCAGCGGGCGCGAAATGTCGCAATGGGACGGCCAATCCGCTTCAGCCTTGTCAGCCTTATCAGCCTTGTCAGCTTTGCCTGCTTGGAAGCCGCGCCAATCCGCGCCAGCCCCTTGCGGAACGGGCCGAAAAATTATATGATTGACCAATAAAAGACGCCGGCTGCGGGCATTGGCAGGCGCGGACCGACGCGGGCGGCAAAGAGGGGAGACGCTGTCATGAAAGCCTTGTTTATAGGCGGCACCGGCATTATATCTGCGGACGCGGTGAAGGCCGCGCTGGCGAAGGGATGGGACGTCACCGTGCTCAACCGGGGCCTGAGCTCGCGGTCGCAGCCCGGCGGGGAGGCCGCGCTGCCGGAGGGCGCCATGGCGATTGAGTGCGACGCGCGCGACGAGAGCTCGATGCGCCGGGTGATGAGCGGCAAGCGCTACGACGTCGTCGCGAACTTCATCGGATACCTGCCGGAGCAGGTCGAGCAGGATGTGCGCGTGTTCGGCGGCATTTGCGGGCAGTACATCTTCGTTTCCACGTGCGCCGTGTACGATAAGCCGGGCGCCAGCTACCTGGCGACGGAGTCCACGCCGCTCAGGAACGCCAATTCCGTCTACGCCTCGCGCAAGATTGCGTGCGAGGAAGCTTTGAACCGCGCGTTCCGCGAGCGGGATTTCCCAGTCACGATAGTCAGGCCGAACTGGACGTACTGCAAGGGGACGCTCCCGTTCATCGCGACGCCCTGGAGGCAGCCGTGGACGCTGATACACAGGCTGAAAAGGGGCCTCCCGATACTCATGCCCGGCGACGGCACGGGCCGCTTCGCGATCACGCACTCCCGCGACTTCGCCGAGGGCTTCGCGGGGCTCATGGGCAACGCGGCCGCGCTCGGGCACGCCTTTCACATCGCGGGCGACGAGGCGCTCAGCTGGAACCAGTACCTGGCCATAATAGAGCGGGCGACGGGCTATGAGGCCGACGTCGTGAACGTGGCCACGAGCTTCATCTGCAAGGTCGTGCCCGAGTGGCACGACGACCTCATTGGCGACAAGACGGCCAACTTCGCGCTCGACAACGCGAAGATCAAGGGCTGCGTGCCCGGCTTTGCGGCCAGGACGACGTATGCCGCAGGCGCCCGCGAGACTATAGAATACCTGGCCACGCGCTTGGAGCTGCAGGTTGTGGACGAGGAATACATGGCAAGATACGACAGGGTTTTTGACGCGTACCGCCCGTGCATGTGAGCGCGGGCGCGACGCCGGGGCGTCGATAGTTTTGGACTGGCATATGATACCATCATGCGAGATAATTGTCACCACATACGCTCCGGGTTGCCGGTACGGCGGCTTCTCGGTGAGGGAGATGGGCGAGCTTGACTTGAAGCCGCTTGCCGCGCTCACGGACGGGGAGGTTTTTGGAGCGGGGGACCTGCTCTTTTTGGACACGGAAACCACGGGGCTGTCCGGAGGGGCCGGAACCGTCGCGTTTCTGGTCGGCGCTGGATTTTTTTGCGACGGCGGGTTCGTCGTCAAGCAGTTTTTCATGCGGGACTTCGACGAGGAGCTGGCCGTGCTCCAGGGCCTGGAGGCGGAGATGAAGAGCAGGGGCGCCCTTGTGACGTACAACGGCAAGGCGTTCGACGCCAGCCTGCTGTCCGGCCGCTTCATCATGAACGGCATGCGCTTTCCATCGGGCGGCGCCCATCTGGATCTGCTGCACGTGGCGCGGCGCATATGGCGCGGCTGCCTCGAGAACTGCAGGCTTGCTACGATCGAGGACGCCATACTGTCCGAGCGCCGCGAGGGCGACATTCCGGGCTTCATGATTCCGGGCATATATTTCGGCTACGTGCAGGACCGGCGGCGCGCCCCGATCGAGCGCGTGCTTGAGCACAACCGGCTGGACATCCTGTCAATGGCCGCCGTGCTGAAGCGCGTGAGCGGCCTTGTCCGC
Source organism: Clostridiales bacterium (assembly GCA_031263625.1). Lineage (GTDB taxonomy): Bacteria > Bacillota > Clostridia > WRLR01 > WRLR01 > JAISFK01. Next base: position 414 of record JAISFK010000163.1, on the reverse strand, counting down.
AGGCCGCCGGCGGAGTCGCCTCTGGGCGGCGGCGAGGAGCTGTACGGCCTGGGATGCCTGCTCGAGGCGCTGGGCGACGCGGAAAAGGCGGAGCGCTGCTTTGAGCTGTGCGCCGAGGGCGAGAGGGCGAGGGCGCCCGCCGCGAGGCGCGCGCTGGCAAAGCTCGCCGCCATGAGGAAGCGGGCGAACGATTTTGAGGGCGCGCTGCGCTGCTGGGAGCGGATGGCCGAGCGCTCGCCCGCCGCGGGCGCGTATCCGTACATTGAGATGGCGAAGCATTACGAGCACCGCGCGCGCGATCCCGAAAAGGCCAAGGAATACGCGGACAGGGCGCTGCTTGTCGCAAGCGCGCCGCGCCTGCGCATGGGTGGGCAGCGCGCGGACGGAACGCGCGCGGACGGGCTGCGCGCGGAG
>JAISFK010000154.1 GCA_031263625.1 Clostridiales bacterium | reverse complement strand
CTCGCTGCCGACGTGCTCGTCGTCAAACTGCCGCAGGTCCCAGATGCACATCGTGCTCAGGGCGTTGTAGAACTCGTCGGCGGCTTGCGTCGCGTCAACCTTGACGGCGAGGCCCGAAGCCGCCTGGGCTGCGGCCGCCTGGGCTGTGAGGTCTGCGGCCGCCTGCCCCGCAGCCGCCTGTACTGTGAGATCCGCAGCCGCCTGAGCTGTGGCCGCCTGCTCTGCGACCGCCTGGCCCGCAGCCGCTTGGGCTGTGAGGCCTGTGGTTGCCTGCCCCGCAGCCGCCTGGCCCGCGCGCGGGAACGCCGCCAGAACCGCGGCGGCGAGCAGAAACGCCGCCGCCTTTTGCAAAACTCGCAATTTCTTCATAGCAATATTGCCTCCTAAAGTATATTTTTCCCGGCCCGCATAGGCCGAAAAATTTCCGTAAATTTCAGTGTTCCAAACTCATATCCATTCCGTCAGCCAATGCCCCACCCTCAAGCCGCTTTCGCTTGCGCCGGCGGGAGAGGATACCGCCACGACCTTTTCCTCGCCGGCTTCCATATCGAAGAAATTGTCGGAATACAGGGCGCTCTCGTCGTCCGGCAGATTCAGGTTTACCATGCGCGCGTAGCGCAGCGCTTTCAGCCTGACCGCAGTTGGGCTCAATATTTCGCATGACAGGCCCGGATCCGGCCACGGCACGTCCCTCCAGAGGTTCGGGAAAAACGTCGCGCCCGCCCCAAGGCCCAAAAGCCTTGCGAACACATACGCGTCCGGGGGGCAGCCCGCCGCGGCGCCGAGGGAGGCCAGCCTCGCCGCCGAATCCCCCGCGAGCGTGAACGGGATTCTCTCTTTTCGCACGATGTCCCCGCCGAGCGTGCGCAGGCCGCACTCCAGCGTGTCGCTGACGCTTTCGGGAAGATCGTTGGACAGCAAAACGGCCACGTCGCCGCCGAGCTGCTGCACGGAGAGAAGGAGCGGGTTGAAAGCGCGGCGCACGGCGTAGTACGCCGGCTTCGGAAGGCCGTAATAGTCCACGCTCGCCCATGTGCCCGTGGGCCAAATGTCGTTGAACATCCAGTGCATGAAGCCGCCGCTGCCCCATTTCCGCGCGCGCTGGCGCTCCGCTTCCGCCCGCAGGATTTCCGCGTGGGCGGCCATGGCCTTTTTCAAAAAATCCTCCATGCCGGTCGGCTCGCCGAACAGGATTGCGGCCATCGCCTTCTGGAGATCCAAGTAATCCTCGCGCAGGGTGTTGTAGGGGTTGTCTTTGTAATGAAAGCGCCAGACGTCGTTCAGGGGCCAGCGCCTGTCCTCGGGAATATAGCGCTTCACGCTTCGCGGGCGGTCGGGGCCCTGTATGGCGCACTCCGAGTTGAAGGACGGGCGCAGCTTTTCGATTTCTTCCCTGAAAACGGTCATGCCGCGCTTGAAGGATGCCTCCAAGCTGTTGCAGTGCGTGTCGCCTGAATCCTGATCGTTGCCGAGGTCGGAAAAAGCCGAAGGGCTGGCCGCGCCGTAGGGCCTCGTGCCGTCCAAATCCCCGCAGACGCCCCGCAGGAAATAATGGAACAGGCGCTCGCCGTAGCTCACCTTCAAGCCGGATGAGCCGGTTTTTTCGTTGCCGCCGCACCAATACACAATGGAGGGGTGGTTGCGCAGGCGCGCCACCTGGTACTCGGCTTCGGGGATGACGCGGCGGACAAAGTCCCAATCGTCGTCCGGCGCGTCAGAACAGGCGAACATAAAATCCTGCCACACCATAATGCCGTTTTCGTCGCACAGTTCGTAAAACGCGTCGTTTTCATAGATCCCGCCGCCCCACACGCGAAGCATGTTGAAGTTTCCGCTTTTGGCGAGCGCTATGAGGCGCTCGTATTTCACCCGCCTTATGGTTCCGGCAAAGCAGTCCGGCGGCACCCAGTTCGCGCCCTTGCAGTACACGGGCCTGCCGTTTATGGCGAATCTGAAGCCGAAGCTCCCGTCCGGCTGCGGCTCTTGCAGAAGTTCCGCCTCGCGTATGCCGACGGTTCCGCCGCAGCGCCCGATTTCCCTGCCGCCCCGCAGCAGGGCGACGCTGTAGCTGTACAGATTCGGCTCTCCGCATCCGTTGGGCCACCACAATTTGGGATCGGCCAGTTTTAAGACTGCGAAGTTCTTGCCGCCCCGGACGGGCGTTCTGGATTCCAGCCTCTCCCCGTGGCCTTCCAGGGTGATCAGCAGCTCGTCCGGAATCGCCTCGATTTTCACCTCGTCCTTGCTCTGATCGAGGCCGTTTATCTGCGGCCTGCGATCCACTTTCACAAAGAAGGCCACATTCCCGTCCAGCTGCGGGCGGACCGCCACGCTCTCTATCTCGCCCGCGAATTTCGACGCCAATTTCACGCCGCGCCATATGCCGGTTCCCGGCAGGGCCGGCGCCCAGTCCCAGCCGAAATGGCACTGCGCCTTGCGCGCGAACACGCGCTGCCGGTTGAAGCAGGCGAAGTATTTTTGGTACGGATACCGCTCCACGGCGCGCTTGATGGAGCTGATCCTGACGATGAGCTCGTTTTCCGCCTCTCGGAAAATCTTTTCTGTCACGTCGAAACGGAATTCCCGGAACATGTTGTCGGCTTCGCCGATTTTTTCGCCGTTCAGAAAGATTTCGGCGTATGTGTCTATTCCGTCGAACACAAGCTCCGTGATCTCCCTGCAAAAGCCGTCGGGGACGCGGAACGCCGTTCGGTACTCCCAGTCTTTTTCCGCCACCCAGGCGCAAAGCTTGCTGTTGTCCGCGTAATAGGGGTCTTTTATCCGGCCCGCCTGAAAGAGCGCCGCGTGCACGTCGCCGGGCACTTCGGCGTCCATCGGCTCCAAGGGCGGGGCGCCGGCCAAGCCGCGCCCGTCCGTTTTAGAGTGTTCACATTCGGCTAATTGCCATATGCCGTTCAGGTTTAACTCGTTCATATAATCTCCCCTGCATGGATTCTCATCCCAAAATTTGTCAGCCCTTGACCGCGCCGCTCGTCATGCCCCTGATCATCTGTTTTTGCAGCAGCACGTAAAGGACGATCATCGGCAGGACTATTATGGACATTCCCGCGAACATTTCCGGCCACTTGACGGTTTCGTACTGCTTCAGCGCGAAAATCGCGACGGGCAGGGTCGCCGTCCTGCTCCTGGTGAGGAATATGAGCGGGTAATAAAAGTTATTCCAGACATTCAGAGACGTCAGAATAACCACGGTCGCGGTCGTCTGGCTGGATAGCGGGTGCACGATGGAAAGAAACATCCGGGCGGGCCCGCACCCGTCCGTGATAGCCGCCTCCTCGATCTCCCTCGGTATTTGGCGCATGAACCCCGTATACACGAACAGCGCGATCGGCAGCTGCGAGGTAAACAGCTGCAGCGACAGCATGGGGAGGCTGTTAACGAGCTTCAGCCTGCTCAGCATCCCAAACAGCGGCACGGCGCCGATTTGCGCGGGAACCAGCATTGCCGTCATAAAAAGGATGAACAGCGCGCTGTTCATTTTCAGCTTGATTCTGGCGATGGGATACGCGGCCATGGACGAAAGCGCGACGATAAAGACCTCGGACAGCGCCAGCACAAACAGGCTGTTCGGTATGGCGTAGCGAAAATTCGCTTTTTTGAAAGCCGCGGGATAGCTCGAAAAATCCCATGAAGCGGGAATGCCCAATGGGTTTTTCGTAAACTCGGCGATTGGCTTTGCGGAATCCAGAAACATGAGCAAAATAGGGTAGGCGACGATTGCGGCGATGGCAAACAAAATCAGATATACTGGGAATTTCAGCGCATAAGCGCCCGGAGATGTTTTTTTCACGGCTGTCTATCCCTCCAATTCGCGCGAGCGCAGCAACTTAGTTTGAAACACCGCCAGCAGCAGGACAATGGCGAGCAGAATCATGGACACTGCGGCGCCGTATCCCATGCGGTTCGCCTTGAACGACTCTTTGTATATGAGAACCATAAGCGTTTCCGTGGCTCTGCCCGGGCCGCCGTAAGTGAGCAGGATGAAGTGGTCGAACGCCAT
>JAISFK010000026.1 GCA_031263625.1 Clostridiales bacterium | reverse complement strand
CGAGGCGGCGTTCATTGACATATCGCCCATTCCCTTCCCATTCTCGGAGTTCTCGGAGCTGAAAATCATTATACATGTGCAATATCAGGTTGTCAACCCGATCTGGATAGAACTGGCAATATGGCCTTGAGCTATGAGCTTGAGCTTGAGCTATGGCCTATGACCTATGAGCGCAAGGAAAGGGGAGATCGCCCAATGAGCCGATGAACCCATGAAACGAGCGACTGCGCGCCCCAGGCTGCCCGCAGGATTTGAGCGTGTAATCTCCCATTGGCGGGACGCTTCCGCGCAAAAAAGGGCGAATAGCCCAAGCGGGGCGGCGTTCCCGCTGCCCGTTTGCAATTTCAGCGCAAATCAGAAAAACAACATCATATATTTATCCCCTAAATCAAAGGATAGTGCATTTCATTTGTGTTTCGCGCAAATATATAATAATTTTATATAATTTAAACTATTCTCAATTTTGATTTTGCCCACAATCTGTGGGTGTATTGCGGAAAGCAGAGGGGAATACAGTGATTTTTAACAAAAGCAAACAGACATTCGCGCTATGTTTCGGCAATCGCGGGTTCATGCCCGGCGAGTTGATTCTTGAAGCGCGGGAGGACATGAAAAAAGCGGTAATTTCAGCCGGCTACGAGTATATTGCCGCAGACGAATCCGCAAGCCGCTTTGGCGCGGTGGAGACGCGGGACGAGGGTCGCCTGTACGCGAAATGGCTGTCAGAGCGCCGCGGGCAATATGACGGCGTGATCTTCTGCATGCCGATTTTCGTGGACGAAAACGGCGCGATTGAAGCCCTGCGGGACGCGGGCGTCCCGATTTTGATGCAAGCGTATCCGGACGAAATCGGCAAAATGGACTTTCAGCACCGCCGGGACGCATACTGCGGCAAGTTCAGCGTGACGGACGTGTTCACGCAGTGCGGCGTCCCATTTACCGTTTTTAAGCCCCACGCCGTCCACCCGAAAAGCCCCGCCTTTGCCCGAAACCTGTCGGACTTCGCGGCGGTCTGCCGCGTGGCCAATGGCATGAAACGCTTTAATCTGGGCTGCATCGGCGCGCGCACCACCGCGTTCAAGACCACCCGCTTCGACGAAATCGCTCTGCAAAAATACGGCATCACGGTGGAAAGCTTCGATCTTTCTGAACTCGTTCACAATGTGCAAAACAAGCCGGACAGCGACCCCGCCGTGCTGGCGAGGGTTGAGCGCCTGCGGGGCTATGCCGACTGCTCCGGCGTTCCGGCCGCGAACATGGCCGCGCTCGCGAAAATTGGCGCCGCGATAGATGAATACATCGCGGAATACAGCCTCGACGCGCTTTCCCTGCGCTGCTGGAACGAGATGGAAACGATCCTGCGGGTATGCCCCTGCGTGCTGCTGAGCGAGCTGAACGACAGGGGGATCGCGGCTTCATGCGAAATTGACATTTGCAGCGCCGTCACCATGCGGGCGATGAGCCTCGCCTCCGAGCAGCCCTCCGCAGTGCTGGACTGGAACAATAATTACGGCGAGGATGAAAACAAGGCAATCCTGTTTCACTGCGGCCCGGTGGCCCAAAGCCTGATGGCCGGCAGGGGAACGGTCACCGAGCACAAGATGTTCGCCAAGAATGACCCCGGCTCGGGCTGGGGCTGCAACGAGGGGCGGATCAAAGCGATGCCCATCACAATATCCAACTGCCAGACCAAGGACGGGCGCTTGATCGTCTACGCCAGCGAAGCGGAGTTCACAGACGATCCCATCGAGCCGGAGTATTTCGGCTGCGCGGGCGTGGCGCGGGTTGAGGATTTGCAGGACAAGCTGATCGCCTTGGCGCGCGGCGGGTTCAAACATCACACATCCGTCGGCGTTGGGCATATGAAGGCCGTGCTGGATGAGGCGTTTAGAACCTATTTGCGCTATGACGTGGTCGAAATTGACAAGCGAGGACACTGACATGCTTTTGGCAGGCTTGGACATTGGCACTACGGGCTGCAAAATTGGCGTTTATCAAGAAAACGGGCGGTATCTTGGCAAGGCGTATCGGGAATATGCCGCGCCGCGAACCCGCTCCGGGCACGAAGCGGACGGCTTGGCGATATGGAACGCCGTCCGCGAGGCAATCGGGGAGGCGGCGGCTAAATACCCCGGCATCGGCGGCATCGGCGTGGCCAGCTTTGGCGAAACCTTTGTATTGCTCGGCGGCCGGGACGAGCCCATTTGCCCGTCGATGCTATGCACAGACCCCCGCGGCGAAACGGAAAGCCGCGAATTGAGGGAAAAGCTGGGCGACGAGGCGATTGCCCTGATCTCCGGCCTCGCGCCCCACGCCATGTACAGCCTGCCCAAGCTGATGTGGCTCAAGCGAAATCGCCCGGAGCAATACGCGGCCGCGCGGCGGATCATGCTGATCGGGGATTATATCGTCTACATGCTGACAGGCGCCGCCAAAATCGACTATTCGCTTGCTTCCCGGACGATGGGATTCGACATTCGCCGGTTGGATTGGAGCGACGAGATATTTGGCGCGGCGGAAATTGATCCCGCCCTGTTTTCCAACCCGGTTCCGCCCGGCGCGGCGGCGGGCTGCGTCAAGCCCAGGCTGGCGGAGCAATGGGGCATGGGAAAGGGCGCAACCGTCGTTTCCGCCGGGCACGATCAAGTCGCGGCCGCCGTGGGCAGCGGCGTGTTTGACGAGAGCTGCGCGGTGGGCGGCGCGGGCACGGCAGAGTGCGTCACTCCCGTATTTGAAAAGGCCGACTGGCGCAAAATGGCGGCCGGCGGCTATGCGGCCGTGCCCTATGTCCTGCCGGGGAAATATGTCAGCTACGCCTTTTCCTATACAGGCGGCGCGCTCGTGAAGTGGTTCATCAGCGAGCTTGCCGGGGACGCGAAAATAAGAGCCGCCGAGCGAAACGAGTCGATCCATGAACTACTGGAATGCGGATGGAAGGGCGCGCCCACAGGCTTGCTGGTGCTCCCCCACTTCGCGGGGGCGGCGACGCCCTACATGGACGCCGGATCAAGAGGGGTGATAGCTGGGCTGGCTTTGGCGAGCACGCGGCAGGACATTTATCTTGCCTGCATGGAAGGCGTCTGCTACGAAATGCGCTTGAACCTCGAACATTTGCGCGGCGCGGGCGTCGCCGTTCGGCATTTGCGCGCGGCGGGTGGCGGCGCCAACAGCCGGGTCTGGCTGCAAATGAAAGCGGATATTCTTGACGTGCCGGTGACGGCGCTCGTTTCGGAAGAAGCGGGGGCGACGGGCGGCGCGATGTTCGCTGGCGTGGCGCTGGGCGTGTTTGGCAACCTTGAGCGGGCGGCGCGGGTTTTCGTTTCCGAAAAGGAAACCTTTTTCCCCCGCGCCGGCGCGCGCGAGCGGTACGCTGAAATTTACGAACGCTACCGCAAATTATACGGCGCCGTCAGGCCCCTGCTATAAGAGGGCGCTGGGCGCGAGCGGGGCGGCGCATGAGCGGGGTTGCGCGCGAATAGAGCTGCGCGCGAGCAGGGGCAGCGCATGAACGGAGCGAAAACCAATGCGAGGAGGAAGCGCATGTTAGTGACATTCAATGAGGTTCTGCGGCACGCAGAAGAAAATAATTGCGCGGCGGGCGCGTTCAACACCCCCACGCTGGAGTGCTTGACGGCTGTGATATCCGCGGCGGAGGAGCTTGGCGCGCCGGTAATCCTCAGCCACGCTGAGCTCCACGAAAACGCCGCGCCGCTCAGCGTCATTGGCCCAATCATGGTTCTCATGGCAAAGCGGTCAAAGACGCGGGTTTGCGTGCTTCTTGACCATTGCGAGCGCCTCGGCTATCTGAAACAGACGCTGGAAATTGGCTTCACGGGGGTGATGTATGACGGCAGCGCCCTGCCGTATGACGAAAACGTGGCCAATACCAAGAAGGCCGTGGAAATGGCGGGTTCATACGGCGCGGGCGTGGAGGGCGAAATCGGCACGCTTGCGCCGCGTGAGGGCAGCTTGGCGGAAAATGCGGGCAGCGCCGCCGCCTACACCGATCCCGATCTCGCCCAAAGCTTCGCGCGCGAAACCGGAATCGCCGCCTTGGCTCCCAGTTTTGGAAGCGTGCATGGGCTATACAGGGAAAAGCCGAATTTTGACTTCGGCCTTTTGAAAAAAATCAAAGCGCAGACGGGCTTGCCGCTGGTCATGCACGGGGGGAGCGGGTGCAGCGACGAGGACTACCGCAAGCTCATCGCCTGCGGCATCCGGAAAATCAACTACTACAGCTATATGGCGTTTGCCGGCTCCCGCGCAGCGCGGGACTGTCTGAACGCAAAGGAAAATGTTTTGTATCACGATGCCGCCGCCGCTGCGCGCAATGCCATGAAGGAGGACGCAATGCGGGCAATGCGCGTGTTTGCCGGCGAAAACGGGCACGTGTGAAATCGGGCGCATGTAATGACGGCGCGTATATAAATGGGCGCATATAGGGACGGGCGCGCGCAAAAACGGGCGCGCATAAAATTATGAAAGGGGTTTCATCCAATGCCTGCATACAGTTTCCCGAAAGATTTTTTGTGGGGCGCGGCCTCGGCGTCGTACCAGACGGAGGGCGGCGCCGGGGATGGCGGCAAGGGCGAAAGCATCTGGGATCGCTTTTCGCACATTCCGGGCAATATTGCCGACGGCGCGAACGGCGATGCGGCCTGCGATTTCTGCCATCGCTTTGAAGAAGACATATCCCTTCTGAGGCGGCTGGGCCTGAAGGCTTACCGCATGTCGGCGAGCTGGCCCCGGATATTCCCGCAGGGCGCCGGCGAAATCAATCGCGAGGGCGTGGAGTTTTACCGCAGGGTTCTAAAATGCCTGCGCGACAACGGCATAAAATCCGCCGTCACCATCTATCACTGGGATTTGCCGCAGGCGCTCCAAAATCGAGGGGGCTGGGCCAACCGCGAGATAGTCGGGTGGTTCAAAAATTACGCGGAAGCACTGTACGCGGAGCTTGGCGACCTTGTGGACATGTGGATTACCGTAAACGAGCCGATCATTGCGGCGATGAACGGCCATTGGCTCGGCGAGCACGCCCCTGGATATCGCGATTACAGCCATGCCCTTCTGGCGGCGCACCACATGCTCATGGCCCACGGCGCAGCAGTTAAGGCATACCGCCAAACGGGGCTCAAAGCGGAGATCGGCTGCTCGATGAACATGCAGATGGAATATCCCGCGAACCCGGACGACAGCCGCGACGTCGAGGCGGCAAGGATCATGATGCTGCATCAAAACCGCTTTTATCTTGACGCCGTTTACAAAGGCCGCTATCCCGCCGAGTTCCTCGATCGCTTGAAGGCCCGCGGCGTAACTCTGCCGGCCGTATTGGACGGCGACATGGAGACTATAAGCCAGAAGCTCGACTTTTTCGGGATCAACACGTATTTTTCGGAGTACGTGAGATATGACGAAACCCGCTGGCCGGTTTTCGCGTCCGCAGTAAAAACCGAACGGCCAAAAACCTCTTTGGGCTGGGAACTGTGCCCCGACGGCTTTTTTGACCTCATGAAATGGACGCATGACAATTACAGGCCCGACAAGATCGTCATTACCGAAAACGGGGCGGCAGGCAACGATTGGGTCAACTCCAGCGGCAGGGTTGAGGATCCCGGCCGCCGCGAATATCTGAAGCAATATCTCATTGAGGTCAATCGCGCTATAGGCGCGGGGATCAATATTGCGGGGTATTTCGTTTGGAGCTTCTGCGACAATTTTGAATGGGCGCAAGGGCTCTCCGCGCGGTTCGGGCTTGTCCATGTGGACTACAAAACGCAGAGGCGCACGATAAAGGACAGCGCCTACTGGCTTTCCGACGTTGTCAAAAACAGCGGGTTTGACGCCTGAGAGGATTGGCCATGCTGGCAATCACGGCAATATGATGCAATTTTTCAATGAAAGCCGCCCGCACGAGTTTTGATCGTGCGGGCGGCTTTTATTGCACGCGCTGCGGTTGCTGCGCCTGCCGCACACCTATTGGCGCGCGTCCCGCGCTTTCCGGCCTGCGCCGGCTATTGCCGCCGGGGCCGCCGGGATTGTCAAATAACCAGCGATTCGTATTTCGCGATGACGAGCGTCAAATCCGCGATGTCGATGCCTCCGCTCTCGTCCAGGTCGCAGCGCGCGTCGGCCGGATCGCCCCATGCCCCGCCGCCCTGTTCCGCGCCGAGGCGCCGGCGCACCGCGTCCACGTCCGCGAGCGTCACGCCGCCGTCCCTGTCCACGTCGTACCAGCTGAACAGCTGCGCGACCGATGCTGCGGCGGCCGGCTGTATTGTGGCGTTGGCCACGGCGCCGACGCCGGGCTCGATGTCGTATGTTATGTCGAGATGGCTTATAACCAGCGCCGCAGTCCGCTGCCCGATGCCTTTCAGCCGGACGGCCGCTTTCAGCAGGGCGGCCCCGTCGCCCAGCGAAAACACCTCGCCGCTGTTTGCCATGATGTAGACCGAATACGTGGCGTAGCCCTCCAGCAGCGGCGGCGCGTCGTCGTCGCCCGCCGGCACTTCATCGACGCGCAGCCAGGCTTTGCCCTGGAGCGCTGCCGGCAGGCTGAACTCTATGCCCTCCGCCGCGTCCAGCCTGTAGCTCGCGCGCAGGTTGACGGTGCCGACGTCCTTGAAGCCCGCCACCCTCACCGTGAAGCCGATCGACGGCGCCTCGCCGCCCGGAATCTTTTCCACAAACAGCTCGGCATAGGGCTCGTCCGCGTATATCCCGCCGGCCATCAGCGCCGGCTCGCCGGGCGCTCCCGGCTCCTCGCCGCCGCTGAGCTCAAGCGCGGCTACCGCCTCCGCCAGCCTCATGAGCAGATCGGCCACTTTGCCCGGAATGTCCGCGAGGCTTTCGAGCGGAGCGCCCGCGCCGTCGGCGCCGTACACATCGTCCGCGCCGTCGGCGCCGCCCATGCCTTCGTACACATCGCCCGCGCCGTCGGCGTTGCCCGCCTCATCTGAATTGGCTTGGTTGCCTGCGGCATCCGCGCTGTCGGCGCCGTACGCATCGTCCGCGCCGTTTGCGCCGCCCATGCCTTCGTACACATCGCCGATGTCTTCGTGCATGGCGCCTATGTCGCCCTCGTTGCCAGAAGCGCCGGCGCCGTCTGCGCCGTCTGCGCCGTCAGTGTCGCCTGTGTCGCCTGCGGCCTCCGAATTGGCTTGGCTGCCAGAAGCGCTCGCGTCAGCGCCCGCGCCTCGCCCGTCCGCAACCTCGGCCACGTACTGCCACGCCTCGGCGGCGACGTCCATCAGGCTCCCCCACGAGCCCCTCGTGTATATGCTGCCGTCCATCGCCGCTATTTCAGCCAGCTTCGCTATAAGCGGATAGAGGTCGCCGTACTCGTCCGAGACAGCCAGCCCCTCCAGCGCCGCGCGGAGCAGTCCGGCTGCGGCGTCTATGTCGCCCTGGGTCGCCGCTATGTCGGCAAGCGCCGCCTCCGCGCCATCCAGCGCGGCCGCAGCGGCCGCCCAGGAGCCGGTTTCAAACACGCGCGCGTCCATCATGCCCGCGCTTTCGGCCAGCGACAGCAGCGCGGACCTGTCCGCGTCGCCCGCATCCGCGGAATACTCGGCCTGCATGGTGGCTACGCGCAGATCTGGCGCGCCGAACACGAGATAGATGTCGTGAACGCCGGCGGCGCTGCCGACGATTTCCGCCCTGACATCGGCATACTGCAGCTCCGTGGTTGCGACGCCCGGGTACACCCAGTCCTCCGTGCTGTGGCCGGAGTACATCCGCACCCCGCCGGAATCGCGCAGGTAGGTCACGGCGGGCTCGGTCTTCGGAACCGCCACGGTGGCCAGAAGCTGGCCGGCCGGCGAGTCAAGGCGCACCTCAAAGCCGCCTGCCTCGAACTGGGAAGCCACCGAGAAGGCGAGCCCCGATACATTGGTCAGATCCATGTTCTTTATGGCCGCCCACGAGCCCGCGCCTTTGGACTTGACCGCGTGCTGGCTGTCGAACAGCTCCTTGTTCTTCAGGGCGTCTATGGTGTTTTGCAGCGAGATTTCGCTGTAGGCCAGGTTGTTTGACGCGAACGTCCTATTGAAGACATTCACCGGCCCCGACGCATCCAGCAAGCCTATCGCGCCGGCGTTCACGGCAATGCTCGCCGTGAGCCGGAAGTCTTTGGACGACCTGCCGACCGAAAGGGCGTATGCCCCTCCCGCCACGGTGAAATCGGAGCGGTTGGTGTCCCATACGGCGAAATCCGCGGGATCGATCGTCATGCTCACAGTCTTGGTTTCGCCCGGATCCAGCCAGACTTTTTCAAATGCCGCGAGCTTCTTTTTCGACGCGTAGTCGCCGTACTCCGGATTCTCTTCGGCGATGTAGGCCTGCGCGACCTCGGCGGTTCTGACGCTGCCGGTATTCGTCAGGTCAAAGCTGACCGCGAACGGCTCCGTCCCGACGCTGCCCGGCGCGCTCAGGTTGCTGTAGCCAAAGCTGCTGTAGCCCAGGCCGTAGCCAAACTCATAGGTGACGTCCCCGTCGCTGGCGAACATATAGGTGAGGCCCGTTTCATACGGGTCGCCGTTCACCATGTCCACGGTGTATTTCGGGCTGAGCTGGTCATAGGTTATCCGATCCAGCCCCGCGCCGCCCACATTCCTCCAGATGCTGTTGCCAACGACGTACTTGCTGATCTCCGGGAGGGGCTCCATGCTCTTGTACCATGTGCTGGACAGCCTGCCCGTTGGCGTGGCGTCGCCGAACAGGATCTGCCCGAGGGCGTAGCCGTCGTACTCCCCGGCGTATGCCTGGAACACGATGCCCGCGACGTTGGGGTTGTTCTGCGCGCGCTCCATCTCCATCGGGTAGTTGGCCCGCAGCACGACTATCGTTTTGCCGGGGTATTTGGCCGCCACATTGTCGATGAGCTCGTAGTTTTCCTTGCCGAGGCTCATGTCCATGCGGTCGCTGCCCTCCCCGGTGGCGAGCTTGTACGGGACGGTCACGACCACGATGGCGTAGTCCGCATCGCCGGGAACCGTCTCGCCGGCCTCTTTGACCACTTCCTCGGCAAACAGGGTGGACCCGCTGCGGAGCGACGCGGCGTTGCTCTGGTTGGCCAGAATTCCGGTTTGGGCCAGAGCGCCGGTTTCTCCGTTGGACATGCCGATGTAGCGCGATTCCCAATAGAGTGTCTCAAAATATGTGTTGTAGAGCGCCGTCGAGATGCCGCCGCTGACAAAGCGCACCTTGCCGTCCTGCTCGTATTCGCGCATCAGCGTGTTCGACGGCGCGCTGCCGGAGGAATAGCCGGAGGCCAAGTTTGAGGCATCGAGCCGGAAATCGTTCGCGTTGAAGGCGACGCCGGCATTCACCGCGGCGGCGTTTCTGACAAAACGCTGCAGGGCCTTGTCCAGCAGGTTCACGCTTTCAGCCTGCCCCCATGAATGCACTTCATACACCGAAGCGGCGTCCTGATCTGCGGCGGCGGTTATGTTGTACGGGCTTGACGCGCCTGTTGTCCAGTATTTGCCGTTGTCGGCCTTGATTTTGATCTCTTTGTTGCCCGGATGCCACTTTTCGGCCGCGTCCTGCCCGCTCACGGCGGATATGCCCTGCAACGGCGTCAGGCCCACGCGGTCGTCGCCAATGGCGGCGCGCGAGGGGGTCGCGACCGAGTAGGTGGACTTGGAGCGCGAGTCCGCCGTGAAGCCCGCGACCACGAAGTCGGCGGTTTTGGCCAGCGGCAGCGCGCCCCCGTCGTTTTTCAGCAGCACGGTGGCTTCCTGCGCCGCCTGCAAGGCCACGTCCTTGTGCCGCTGCGTCGAGTAATTGTACGTTGCGCCCTTGGCCGCGTCGGTATTTTGGTAGAGATACCCGCTGAACGGATAATTTTCCGGCATGTTGTTCGCGTCGCGCTTGTTCAATATCCCGGCCCGCACCAGCGGGGTGACTTCGCTCTTGGCAAGCTCGCGCAGGTCGCTTACAGCGATCCCGTACTTTGCGGGGTTGCCCGCAATTCCCTGTATCTCGTCGATGACGCGGATGTTCTCGTCGCGTAGGGCATCGCTGATTTCATAGTTGTTTGTGGCCTGGCCGCCGACTCCCGCCAGCGTCATCAGAAGCATTTGGTCGTTGCGCTCGGGCACATAGGTGCGCGTGTACTCGTTGCCCATCCCGCTGTCGTTCTCCATTGAAACGCCCATTGTGGAGCCGCCGAACATCCTGCCTTCGCCGCCGCCGTCGTCCCACGACTCTATGCGCTTTTGCGGGCTCAGCTGCTCGAGGTAGCGCTTGAGGGTCGAAATGGCGTTGGGCACGCCGTTCGTGCGCCCGTAGCTGAGCATGACGCCGGCGAACGCCCCCTCGGCGAAGCCCCGAAAAGATCCCCTGGCCTGATATTCCATGAGGCCGCGGACGCTATTCTGGTAGTCGCCGGTCATCCGGAACCACTGGGCGTTGTAGTTGGTGAAATGCTTCGTGTTCACGAGCGTCCGTATCCAGAAGCCATCCTCGCTCTCCGGCAGGGCGGTTCCGGCCATGCCGTGCGCTGTCTGCGTGTTCATGATAGAGGTGAGGTAGGGGTCTTCCGAGTAGCTCTCGTCGAAGCGCCCGCTGAGCGGGTTGACGCGCAGATCCCCCAGGGCGCCCGTCATTAAGAATTTAGTGGTGCTCATATAGTCGTCATATATGCCGGTTGGGATAAAGCCGTATAGCAGCCTTTGCGACTTTTCGTCGTAATCCGCGCTGTTCTGGTGCTCGTTGGCCTCAACCGCGCCGATTTCATAGGCCAGCTCCTTGTTCCAGGTAGACCCTGTGGCGTAGAGCGCCGGAAAATCAGTGCCTCCGGGCGCGCCCTGCACTCCCTCGTCAAACTGCGGGGTGCCGGGGATGACCTTGCCCTTGTTGGGCTGCTCCCATGTGACCGTCCTGCCCCGCAGCGTGGGGGAGCCGCCGGCATAATTGGCGTTGGTGTAGCTATTGCTGTATGTAGCGGTGTCGCGGAGCGCGTAGTCGCCGCGCTGGCCGAACGCATAGATAGTCATGCCGTCCAGTCCGATGTAGTCCATATAGCAGTTCAGATAATTCTCCAGACATTCCGGGTGGCCGCAGAACAGCGGGATGCCGTCATACGTGCCGCCCGATTGCCGCTCGAAAGGCAAGCCGGTCACTTTGCAGACGGTTTCGTCGCCGAGCGGGCTTGCCTCCTCGCCGAGCGGGCGCGCTTCCGGCGCAGGGGCGGCGTCTTCCGCGCCATCCACCGCAGCGGCCCCGTCTTCCACGACATCCGCTGCAGCGGCGGCGGCATCTTCCGCGCCCTCCGCAAAAGCGGCCAGCGGCGCAAGCGACGCAACGATTACTAGCGCGCCGATGACGATCGCAGACATCGTCCGTTTCATGGCAGTCCTGTTAATCACTGTATTTCCCTCCATTCTATTTTTTTTATAAATTATACTCGTGTTCGATTGGGATTCCGACCGCAATTTGCGGTCGGACAGAGGAAACGAGTATTACTGACTCGCGTTAATGGAAAATTCAAATGCTCGTCAGTATAGC
>JAISFK010000522.1 GCA_031263625.1 Clostridiales bacterium | reverse complement strand
CCAATTATATCACAAATACCCTAATTTGAGAAGCTATTTCGCAAAAAAAACAGACATTTTCATGCCTGTTTTTTTGCCCCTCCCCGCAGAGGCTTTTACCCTTTGCTGAGAAAGAGCCGAGATTGTAAGATGTGATGCTCGGCGCGGTCAGCGTTGCCTCCCACTTGCCCGACGTCGAGTTGTAGGCAGCATTGTATTCCTGCCCGGCCACCGTGATTTTTACCGCAGCAATTGCCATGATGATTAGACCTCCCCGCTGTTGAATTCCCCGGACAGCCTGTCCTCCGGGTATAAAATTATCTCTGTCTCGCTTATCGCGACAGAGATGACGACCGCGCCGTTGATTGCGGCAGGATTGGGCGCAAACGCCACAGAATCAAAGCGCGGCGACATTACGGCATAGCCGTCCGCCATATCATCACCCTCCATCCGGCAAGTCATATGAGATTATTGCGCAACCGGAACCGCCTCGGCCGCCGAAGCCGCCCGCGACCGCCGGGACTTCGTTCTGCACGAGGCCGCCCTCGCCTATGGTATATGTGGACTGCCGGCCGCCGCCGCCGCCCTGCCCGCCATAGCCCGCGCCCTCTTTGCCCGGCTCGCCGTTTGTGACCCTCGTGCAGTTTGGGGTTCCCTGCTGCCCCGCCAGCGCGTAGACCTCGCCCGTGATAAGCTCTACCACGCCGTCAAACGGCGCGCCGTCGCCGCTGGAATACTGCCATATCTCCGTGGCGCCGCCCGGCAAGCCATCGCCGCCCGTCTGCTGCCACGGAGCGGGGCCGCCCCCCGCTCCGCCTTGCCCAATGGATATCGGCACGACCTGCCCGGAATTTATCGGGATGTCGGCAGTATAGACGAGGCCGCCGGAGCCGCCAGCGCCCGGAGTCCCGTCGCCGTGCATCCAGAACGGGTCGCCGCCTTGGCCGCCTTGGCCGCCCTGCCCGCCGCCTATTAGGATGATATGCAACCGCGTGACGCCCGTCGGCGCCGTCCACGTCCCCGACTGCGTGATGACCACGACCTGCTCATATATATGCTCGCCGGACGACTGCATGAAGTACGACGGCATATCTTTCATAATGCCGCTATCCGATAATTTCAACTGCTGCTTATATCTCCGCCCCCCTACCATCGCGCCGCCGCGCAACTCAATGACATCTACATC
The DNA here is from genome assembly GCA_031263625.1 of Clostridiales bacterium. Lineage (GTDB taxonomy): Bacteria > Bacillota > Clostridia > WRLR01 > WRLR01 > JAISFK01. The sequence goes on along the minus strand of JAISFK010000522.1, from coordinate 6,997 downwards.
GCCCGGTTCCGAGCGCGGATCGCCGCGTCCGCGCGTTTCGTACACATGGCCGCTGTACAGCCCGATAATATGCCGTGCCGCGAGCTGTGCCTGCGCCGAGGTCTTGACGAATATGTTGAAAACGCTCAATGTCCGGGCGCTCGCGGAATTAGTGCCGTTTATCGTGAGCTCCGTGGACTCGCCGTCATTGAGACGGACTGTAAGGCTCGCAATGTCGCCGTTGGCGCGCTGCACGGGATACGCCGACAGATTGTCGAGTGTCAACTCCGACCCCATGCCATCCGATGTCGGCGCGACGACGAGCGCGCCCGTCGCGGTATCCTCCGTAGCCACGGCGCGCGCCGCCATGCACGCATATCGCAGCAGCTCCCCGCACGTGATGTGCGCGACGTCGGATATTGCGCACACGAGCCCGAAATCCCTCAGGCTCTCGTCCACGCGGTACTTGTCCACAAAATTCACGCCTATCTGCGCGACAATGGAGGCAACCCACCCCTCCAACGTCTCCGGCAGCACATCCGGCGGCGAATACTTGCGCCCGACAAGCAGCCCTATGATCCCCACGAGGCTGAATTTCATCAGCAGCCCGCCGTCTATAGTCTCCCAGCCGCCGTCGCGCTGGTAATACACCCCTGCTGGCACCCACTCATATGCCCCATCTGCCAGCCGCACGCCGAAAAACAATGGCACGGCCTGCCGCTCCTCGAACATAGGCAGGATGGACGCGGGATCCTCCGGCGAAAACCGCCCGTCGGAATTGTCGATTTCCAGCACCGCCGTCGAGTAGGGCATCGTGACGCACGTGAAATCCGCCTCGCGCCAGACCTCCACGAGGCGCAGCGAATCGCCGCTCCAGACCTCATAGACACCCGGCACTATTTCCACGACGCGCGGTCTCGTCAGCGGCAGCGACCACCGCGCGATCTCCACGCGCAGCGCCGTCACGTTGTACGCGGCGAACCCGCGAAACGACACCGCCGGCTCATGGTTGCCCAGCACCATTTCCTCATAGGCGAGCGTTGGCCCCGACCACACGCTGAACGTAAAATCCACGGCGACCCCGTCAGTGGGCAGCGGCGAGAAAAAGACCTTTGCCGCCTGCAACACATCCAGGCCTGACACATTGAGCTGCACCCAGGCCGCAGCCTCCGGCGCGTCGCCCTGCTCGCCGCTCAGCACGTCGGCCGCCCAGCCCACCTCCGCGTCCGCGACAGGCGCGTCGCCGACAAGCCGGCACTCTCCGTCGAGCGTCCAGCGGTTGAGCTCGACCGTCGCCGTCTTGACGGGCGCCGTCTCCAAATCGTGGAGCTGCTGCGTGTTGCTCGATGCCAACGCGCCAGAATATGTTGCTTCGAGATACAAAATGTCGGCATCGATGAGCTTCAGCTCCGCGCGCGCGGCCATGCGGCGGGACGACGCCGTGATTGCGGCGGCGGCGGCCGGCGACACGCTAATCAATGCCCGCCACCCCCTCGAGCGCAAACGCGATATTGTGCCACCGCGCAATGCCATCGTGCCGCCCGAACGCGAATGTTGGAGCGGGCGGCTTCACGCACTTGAATACCCCTGTCGTAAGCTCGTCGCTGTCCGGCGGCAGATACGCGACGCTCAAATCATTGCCCGGGCGCAAGTCCGCGAGGCACCGCCTCATCAGCTCCGGGGCGAAATAGTCGTAGCTGTACTCGATCACGACGACCGCGTAAGACAGCTCCGTGACCAGTCGCCCCGAGATCATCCGCAGATTCTCCGCCTTGTACGTCCTGTAGCACTGATACTTGTCCTTTGACGCATACGGATACTCCACGCCATTGATAATGAGCTGCGTCATAGCATAACCCCCGCTCTATCTGTCATCGCTAAAAATCGGCGGCAATTTCCGGCGACTGCCGCGACACCGCGCGGAACGCCGGCAGTATCACGCGCGCGAAATCCACGCTGTCCACGCGCACTACGACCGACAGATCGCCGCCGGCTGGCTGTGCACCCGCCATCAAAGTCCCTAAGCCGTTTACCGTGTCTTCCGTCTGGCGCCGCGCGATTTGGGCAGGGGAGATGCTCTCGATCGGCTCGACCAGCATGCGCGGCGTCGCGCGGAGCGCCAAAAGCCGCAAGTCCTCCGCCATCTCCTCGAACCCGAGCGCCATGCCATCGCCAAAATGCCCCATGAGCTCGCGCCCTACGGCTGACGGGCTGTGTATCCCCAGCGCTTCGCGGATCGAATCCGAAAGCGACTGCGCCATCTCCTCCGCTTCGCGCCTGAGCGCCTCTTCTTTCGCGCGCAGCCCCTCGATCATGCCGTCCGCCAGCGCCGTGCCCGCATACTCGCCTGTCGCAAAATAGTCCTCCTGCGCAGCCTCGACCTGCGCCAAAAGCTCTTCCTGCAGCTTGTCGAAATTTGCCTTTGCCTCGTCGATGTCGGGCTTGTAATATTCCCCGGCGATCTCCCGCGCGATATCCTGCTTCTGCTGGTACGCGCCGATATATGCGTCAAACTGCGCCTGCGACGCCAGCAGCAGCTTGCCGTATTCAGTCGCCTCATCGACGCCCATGCCGATGATCTCCGCCATGAGCGCCTGGGGCACCCCGCGCCCGCTCAATTGCTTCAGCGTATCGTTGTACTCGTTGAGGGCGGTTATCTGCTTGGAGATGTCGGCGAGCTTTTTCCGCTTCTCCGTCTTGCCATTTACCTTTACCTCGTACTCCTCCGTGAGTCCGCCGTAAGAATCGAGCTTGGACTGCATGGCTTGCCGCGCCTTTTCGACCTCCTCAAAGTCTTTTTTCAAACTTTTCAGAGCTTCATCCGATTCTTTTTGGAGTTTCTGCAAATGCTCCGTAAAAGAGCCGAAGCGATCTTTAAGGGACTGCACTTGGTATTTGTACAGCTCTTCCGCCACCTTGCTGAACTCTTCGACAGTATCATCCCCCGCCAGATACTCGCCGCGCAGCCCGTCGAGCCTTTTGTAGTACTCGGCCTCGTCGATTACGTCCATTGCTTTGAGATGGTCCAGCTCGTCCTTTGCTTTCTTGTACGCATCGACTTTGGCCTTCGTCGCGTCCTCAGCAGCTTTTTTCTCGTATTTGTACAGCTCTTCCGCCACCTTGCGGGAATCCTCGGCGGTGTCGTCGCCGGACAAATGCTCGCGGCTGAGTTCTTCGAGCCTCTTGTAGTACTCGGCCTCGTCTATGACATCCATCGCCCTGAGATGGTCGAGTTCGTCCTTGGCCTTTTTGTAGGCATCGACTTTAGCCTTGGCCTCTTTCTTAGCCGCCTCCTCAGCGGCCTCAGCCGCCGTTTTAGCCGCCTTGGAGCTTGAGCCGCTGCCCGACACCTGCGCCGCCGTCGTCTTGCCTATGCGCTGCCGCAGCTGTTCCAGCGCCGCGATCTGCGCGTCATACGCGCCGACCTGCTCTTTCTGCGCGGCATTGAGCACGAACTCCGTTTCCGCAAGGCCGATGTTTGCCATAGCCGCCATGCTCACCGCCTGTGCCAGCCCCTGCGCCGCGAGCGCTTCCGACCCGATCGCCGAGACGAGCGCCGCGCGGTCGATCGTCGCCGACGCAATCCGCTCCTCGATCTTCGCCTGCGCCAGTGCAACGTATGCCTCCCGGTTGACCGTCACCGCGCCCGTCTCGGCATCCATCTGCAGCGCGGCGGCGTACCCCGCGTCGATGATGCTGTTGACGGTGTCTACTGACAGCTCGCCCTGGCGCTTCTGCTCCGCGAGCGCGCCGGAGAGCGTGCCGGATGCCTTGGAAAGCTCTGCCGTGGATTTTTGCAGGTCGTCCAGTTTTTTCTTTTGCTCTTCGGCAGCCTTTGTAGCCGCTTTCTGCGCTTCTTCAAGCCCTATCTGTTGTGCTTCGCTGGACTCTTGGGCAGCGGTCAAGCCATCAGTCGCCTCAGTCTGTTCGTTTGTGGCATCGGTGTATTTTTCGATCTCCGCGCGGGCGGAATTCATTGTCGCTTCTTCGGTGTCCAGTTGCGCATTTAGGTCTTTCAACACATCCTCTGCGCCAAATGCGGCGTCGCGCAGCTTGTTTAGCTCAATGGAATCGTCATTGACTGCGCCGGAGTCTCTTACGCTTTGGGCATACTGCTCATACGCCGCTCGTGCCTCTTTTGCTTGCCGTTCTGCGTTGACTTGGTCAGCCAATATGACGTTGTATCGGCTCTGCGCGTCAAGGAACTTGTCAATGTTCACTTGATTTTCCGCCCGCGCGCGCTCTGCGGCCGCTAGGGCAATAACCTGATCCGTCGTAAGGCTCAACGACCCTGTGAGCTCGTTGAAGGACAGCCCTAAATCCGGGACGGACTCATTCAGCCTATCGATTATCGTTTTCATGAGCGCAGTTTCGCCGGCGGACCGTTCCGTCTTGTTCGCAAGCTCTTCCAGCTGCGCGGCGAGCGATGTCACATTCGCGCTGTTGTCTGCTATGGACTCGCGTGCCTCCTTGAACTTCTGCGCGCTCTCCTCTGCTTCCTCCCCGAGTTTTTTTAGTTTGTCGGAGAGTATTTCGACCTCTGTTTTCTCCGCTTGCGCGGAGAGCGCCACCAAACCGACGACAAGCCCCGCGATTGCCGCCGCGACAAGGAAAATTGGATTTGCGGCAAGCGCAGCAGTGAACGCGTGGAACATGGCTGTGATTGTCGGAAGCATTTTGAGCGCGATAAGTTCAATTGCCAATACGCCTAATGCCGTCGCTACCGCCGTAATGGCGGGTCCCAGCCACTCGTTTTGCTCGATGAACTCCGCCGCCCATTGCGCGACACTAGTCCCTGCATCTATGATACTGCGCAGCGCCGGAGCAAGCTGGTCACCTATCGCGACTTTGACATTATCAAAGCTGTTCGAGAGCATCTGCATTTTGCTCTCAGTCGTTTCGTAGCGCGTTGCCGCCTCATTCGTCAGCGCGACATTCTCCGCCCACGCAGAATTCGCCATTTCGAGAGCGCGTGACAGCAGATCGCCGGAAGACGCCATCGAACTCACGGCGTTCGACAACCGTACCTCTTTTATGCCCAGATCGTCCAACGTCGCGGCGACGCTCCCGCCGCTCGCGTCGAGCCGCCCAAGCCCGTCTATAAATGCCCCCAGCGCCGCTGTCGGCTCGCTTCCCCACACCGCTGAGAATTGTTCTGCCGTCATGCCCGCGACTCTGGCAAACTTGTTGAGGTCGTTGCTGCCCGTGGCAACCATGACCTCGAATTGACGCAGCAGCTTTGACAGCGCCGAGCCGCCAGCCTCTGCCTCAATACCGAGCGACGACAGAGCTGTTGCGAAGCCCATTATCTCCGCTTCGGAGAGTCCCACAAGCTCGCCCGTCGAAGCGAGCCGCGTGGCCATTGCGACAATGTCCGCTTCCGTCGTAGCGAAGTTGTTCCCGAGCCCGACAATGACGGAGCCCAGTCTGTCATAGTCGTCAGTGGACATTTTTGTCACATTCGCGAATTTCGCCAGCGCCGATGCGGCCTCATCAGCGGACAGGTTCGTCGCCACGCCCAGATCTGCCATGACGCGCGTAAAATCTAGGATATTCTCGTTCGCGATGCCGAGCTGCCCTGCATTTTCCGCAATATGCGCAAGCTCCGCCGCCGTCACCGGTATCTGCGTCGAAAGCTCTTTGAGGCTGTCGCCCATTGCCGCGAGCCCGGAACCCTCCAGCCCCGTTGTCTTCGCCACGCCAGCCATTGCCGATTCAAACTCGATAGAGGCGTCAACACAGGCTTTCATCGCTTGAACTATTTCTTCAAACGATTTTTTGACGCCAGCGGCCAACAGCGCCATAGCAAGCCCCGATATTTGCTGTGCTGCCTTGTCCGTGCTGTTGCCAAATTTGTCTATGGACTTCGCAGCGCCATCAGCGCTATTTTCAGCTTCTTCAAGATATTTTTTATTGTTGTCAAGCTCGCGATCAAGCTTATAGAGCTCTGTCTGCGTCCGGTTAATGTCTGTCTGCCATTTCGTGACGCCCTTGGACGCTGCGGCATAGCCAGCATCAAGTTCCTCCATCTTCCGATTTAAGTGCTCTGTGTTATTGGCTAGCGCTTCCTGAACAGCTTTGTAGTTGTTTGTGGAGCTGCTGTATTTTTCTAGTTCATGCTCATTTGCGCGTATCTTCGCAGTAAGCTCGTCCTTTCGCGCAGCCCATTTCGCTTCGGCTCTTTGCGCATTTTCTAGCCCCTCGTTCTGCATATCGAGTTTTGCTTTTTGCTCGGCAATGACATTGTTGAGTGCGTCTTGTTTTGCCCTCAGCGCTTCAAGGCCGTTGGCATTGCCGGCATATTGGCTCTCCACCATCTTCAACGCGCTTTTGAACTTGTTTAGTTCGACATTGATGTTGGTTATGGACTGCCTAAAATCCCCCTCACCGTCTATCGCCACGCGTGTCGATATAGTCCGCACCACATTTGGCATATGTTAGCTCCTTTTTTTGGAAAATTTTGTTGACATTTCAGTTGTGTAGCAATATAATTCATATATAAGCCAATTGTAACATCATTATTAGGGGGTGCTTAACTATGTTTTGGGTACTTGTCATACTAGTCACACCTTTCGTTTTTGTGTATTCAAGCATCAAGCAATCCCGCGAAAATAAGCGCCAGATTGAAAAACAACAGAGGGAAGCCAGGACGCGCCAAGAACAGCGCGCAAAAGAAGAGAGAGCGGCGATTGAACGTGCGGAGCGGGCGCGCACCGAGAGGGATCCGCAAATGGCTGACTACTGCGAGCGCATCATTCGGTGCAATCTATCGGATCCCGGCCATGCAAGGGCTATGGATCGCATTTACAGGGAAGAAGAGCTAGGCCCAGCGAAAGGCCTTGAGCGCAGATGCCTAGAACGTTTCGAAAAAGAGGTGCTGCACCTCGGTTGATTTTTTTTTCGAGCCCACCCAGCCACACAGCAGCAGGGCGCAAATCCGTCAGCGCTGACGGTTTTGCGCCCTTTCTGCGGTCCGCTGCGGATAGTGGATGTAAAGATACGTCTCCCAGAGGTCGTT
>JAISFK010000508.1 GCA_031263625.1 Clostridiales bacterium | reverse complement strand
ATCGCGGGGCACGACGCCTTCAGCTCGCCGAGCTTTTCGAGCAGGTACGCGCCCTTCTCAGCGGCCGCCTCGTGCAGCCCCTCGCGCAGGATGGTCCCGACGGACGCGTTGCCCACGCTGCACGCGAGCGGGTTTCCGGCGAACGTCGAGCCGTGGTCGCCGGGCGCGAACGCCGCCGCGACACTCTCCTTGGCCAGCATCGCGCCGATCGGGAAGCCCGCGCCCAAAGCCTTGGCCAGCGTGAATATGTCCGGCTCCAAGCCGTAGTGCTCATACGCGAACAGCTTGCCCGTTCTGCCGAGGCCCGTCTGGACCTCGTCGAGGATCAGGAGGATGTCCAGCTCCCTGCAAAGCTCCGCGACGGCCTGCGCGTACTCGCGGCTCGCTATATGCACGCCCGACTCGCCCTGCACGAGCTCCAGCATAATGGCGTTCGTGCGCTCCCTGCTGACGGCGGCCCGCAGGGCGGCGACGTCGTTGAACGGCACGTGCGCGAAGCCGGGCATGAGGGGCTGGTACGGCTTCTGGTACTTTGGCTGCCCGGTCGCCGCGACGGTCGCGAGCGTCCTGCCGTGGAAAGAGCCGAGCGCCGTGACGATCTCGCTCTTCTCCGGCTGGCCGGCCTTGTAGCGGTAAATCCTCGCGAGCTTCAGCGCGGCCTCGTTGGCCTCCGCGCCGCTGTTGCAGAAAAACACCCTGTCCGCGCAGCTGATGTCCGCGAGCGTTCTGGCGAGCCTCGCCTGCGGCTCGATATAGTAAAGGTTGGAGCAGTGTATGAATTTGCCGGCCTGCTCCGCTATGGCGCCGACTATCGCGGGGTGCGAATGTCCCAGCGCGCTAACCGCTATTCCGCCCAGAAAGTCCAGATACCTGTTGCCTTCGGCGTCGTAGAGCAGCGTGCCCTCGCCGCGCTCAAAGCACACGGGCGCCCGCGCGAACAGGTTGAAGCAGTGTCGCCTGTCCAGCTCCGCGATCTCCTCCAGCCGCAGCTTTTTCCCCGCCTCATCCAGCACTTCCGCCACGTTCTTTTTCATAGTCTGCCGCCCATCCTCTCTTTAATTTTTGCGCGAATCCCTGCGCGAATATTTGCGCGCGCAAATCCCCTCCCGGCTATCTATATCTGCTCCGAGTCGTGGTATGGGACGCGCTCGTTCAGTATCATCGTGCCGATCCCCCTGTTCGTGAATATCTCCAGCAGGATGCAGTGGGGGATCCGCCCGTCGATGATGTGCGTCCGGCCGACCCCGGCCTCGATCGCGCCCAGGCAGCCCAGCACCTTGGGGATCATCCCCTTGCTGATGACCTTGCGCCGGATGAGGTCGTGCACCTCGGCGGCCGTCAGCACCGGCACGGCGCTCTCGTCGTCCGGCGACAGCTTCACGCCGTCCACGTCGGTGAGCAGTATGAGCTTTTCCGCCCTGAGCGCGGCGGCGATCTCGGCGGCCACCGTGTCCGCGTTTATGTTGTAGCTGTGCCCGTCCCTGCCGACGCCGACGGGCGCGACGACGGGGATGTACTCGTCCTTGGATATCAGCCCGAGGACCTTGCTGTTTATGCGGACGATCCGCCCGACGTAGCCGAGGTCGGCCTCGCCGCCGTCCATGCCCTGCGTGAGCCTCTCGCACTCGATCAGGCTGCCGTCTATGCCGCACAGCCCGATGGCCTTCGCGCCCTTGAGGTTCAGCAGCGACACGATCTCCTTGTTCGTCTTGCCGACGAGCACCATCTGGGCGACCTCCATCGTCTGCTCGTCCGTGACGCGCAGGCCGTTCACAAATTCGCTCTTGATGTCCAGCCGCTCCAGCGTTTTGGATATCTCCGGGCCGCCCCCGTGGACGACGATGGGGTTCAGGCCGATGCACTTCAGCAGGACGATGTCGTCCATCACCGTGTTTTTCAGCTCGTTGCTGACCATGGCGTTGCCGCCGTACTTTATCACGACCGTCGCGCCGCTCAGCTTCTGGATGTATGGCAGCGCCTCGATGAGTATTTCCGCCTTTTTGATGATCGACTGCATGCCGTCTTCCATGGCTATGGCCACTTCCTTTCGTTTTAATGCGGGCTTCGCCCGCAACCCAAGTCGGAACGGGAAAGCGCGGTTTCCCCGTTCCTCACGGGCGCTTCACGCCCGCGCCGCGCTCGTCCGCGCGGCGGTTAGTACCTTACAGGCGCTGACTGTTTGTTGTTTTTTGCGGTTTTGCGCCTGTAAGGTACTAATCTAATACGGGCTCTGCGCCCTGCTCCAGCCCTTGCAGGCGCGGCAGGCCCAGCATGATGTTCATGTTTTCGACAGCCTGGCCGGCCGCCCCCTTGACCAGATTGTCCAGCATGGAGCAGATGTAGGCGCGGCCGCCGTCCACGCGCACCTTGACGAGCAGCCTGTTCGTGCCATTGGCGTCCCTCGTGCCCCACTGGCGCTCCTTCGTGTCCCGCACGACGGAGATCAGATCGTCGCGGGCATACGCGCCGGATATGCGCCGCTCCAGAGCCTCGGCGGCGGCGTCCGGCCGCATGGCTTTCAGCTCGCCCGACAGCTCCGCGCGGATGTTCGTGTTTATGCCCCGAAACACCGAGCGGATGACTATCGGCGTGAAGTCTATGTCAAATTCTGCATAAATATTCATTTCAGGAACATGCTTATGCAGTTTCCCGTAAGAGTATGCAACCTCGTTGGATTCCTCCTCGACCTCCCGGCGCGCCCCGGAGTTGCCGGAGGTGGACACGACGGACGCTTCGCCCGCGAGCATGCCCTTCAGCGGGCGCAGCGGGAGTATGACGCTCGTAGGGTAGCAGCCCGGATTCGCCACGAGCCTCGCGCCACGTATCCTGTCGGCGAACAGGGCGGGCATGCCGTATACGGCCTCCGCGAGCAGATCCGGCGCCGTGTGCCCCATTCCGTACCACTTCTCGAAAAGCGCGGCGGGCAGGCGAAAAGCCCCGCTCATGTCTATGACGGACGCCCCGGCGCCGACGGCCTCGCGCGCGAACGCCATGGATTCGGCGTCCTTGGTGGCGAGGAAGCACAGCC
>JAISFK010000507.1 GCA_031263625.1 Clostridiales bacterium | reverse complement strand
CGCCTTCTCGCCGGCGCAGTTGCCTATGTAGGCCGGCATCAGCCGCTCTAGCCTGGCCGCCAGCGCGTCCCGCTCCTCCAGCATCGCCCTGAATGCGTCCGCGAGCTCGGTTCCGCCGGTTATGCCCCCGACGTCGGCCACATAGCCGCCCATTTGCACGTCGTCGGCTATCCCCCGCGACTTGGGGGAATAGCTCACGGCGAGGGCCGGCACGCAACTCGAGTAGGCAGCTATGGCCGCATGCGTGCGGGCCGCGACGCACAGCCGCGACTTGCCGATTATCGTCTTGAGCTGCCCCGCCGACAGGTTGCCCGGCACGAGCCTCACGCAGCCGGAGCCGCGATCGTCGAGTGCGCGCAGCGCCTCGCGGTCGTCGTCAACCGGCTGGACGACGTGCGGCACGAGCGCGACGCCCATGTCCGTCTCGCTCAGGATGAAGTCCAGCAGCGCCTGGTACGCGGGCAACGCGCGCGGGTTCCGCCTGAAAACCAGCGGGCTGGCATTGACCGTAACGTAGTTGTCCAGCTCGAAGTCCTCGGGCGCGACGGGTTCCGGCACGAGCGAGAATGCGATGTCGGAAACTCTTACAACGTTCGCCAGCCCCGCGCCGACAAGGAAATTGTACGTGCTTTCCTCGCGCGCGGTTATCAGGTGGTGCGAGCGCAGCGCGCCCAGCATTTCCGCGTCGGCCATTTCCGGATCGACGGAGCAGCTCCACAGCACGCTCGCCGCGCCCCGCGCCAGGGCGGCGCAGTGTATCGCCGCCCAGCGCTGCCAGTTTTTGTAGCAGTAGTTGTCGCCGCCCGTGTGCAGGCAGACCGAGCCGGGGCCGATCTTTCCGATGGTCGGCGCGTAGATTTCCTCATAGGCGCTGTAGCCGGCTGGCGGCGCGACCGCCCGCGCCCCGCCGCCAGCCGGAGCCGCGCCCGCCGCCCGCTCCACAAGCTCGTCGGCGTCCAGGCCGAACTCCCTGTCCTGCTCCGCGAAATGCGTCGAGAGCGTTATCCTGCAGCCGGGCGAGCGCCGCCGCAGCAGGGCTATCGTCGTGCGCGCCAGCGCCTCCGCCCCGTGGTTGTACGAGCCGCCGTGCCCGTACAGAACGTAGTGCTTTCCAGCCTTCATCGCCACTTTTCCCTCGCCTTTCCCCCGGCCCTTTATTTCACCCGCACGTGCCGCATGGCCTTTGTCGTTTCGTTGAAAAAACCGCAGTACACCTCGTCAAAATCCGCGCCGTCAAACCGCTCGATGTCCACGAAGCCAAACACTCGCGGGTTGTTTCGGAAGATCTCTTCGTATTTCGCCTCGCCGGCAACGGTAATGTCGGAAAACCTCTGCTCGATGTACAGCTCGTTGATGAATATGTCCATGGCGCTCATCGCGTGCGACTGCACAAGCGCGATTTTTTTGCGCGGGCGCGGGCTCGCGCCCGCAACGGCGAGCAGCTTGTCCCCGTTGACAAGCGGCCTGCCGAAAATATCCGCCACAAACCCCTCCCGCCCGCGCGGGATAGGCGCGCCCAGCGCTTCCAGAAGCGTGGGGTATATGTCGAGCGTGCGCATCCCGGCCGCCTCCGCGTGCCGTATGCCCGAGCCGCAGGCGATGAAAACCCCTTTGAGCGAGTGCGCCGTGAACAGCAGGGCGCCATTGTGTGCCTCAAAGGCGATATAGCCGTTTTTGAGCCAAAGAACCTCGTCGGCTGCGGCGAACGCCTCGCGCCGGACAGCCGGATCGGAGCATTTCACAAGCTCGCAGAAATTCTGCATGCCGTGATCCGACAGGAAAACCGTGATTTCAGGCTGAAATTCAGCCACAAATTCTCCAATGTACCTGTCGAGCAGCCGATAGGCGCCAATCAGCACAGGGCTATCGTCGCAACACATGCAACAGTGGGCGATCAGATCCGTGGTGACAGTGTAAAAGTGCATGACGTCAACGGGGTGCCTGCGCTGCGCGCCGCGCATGCCCCCAAAGAAATATTTCAGCTCTTCGTCAAAGTTTTGCAGCGAGTCCTGAAAACAATACTCACTGACCGCTTTTTCAGCCAGCGCAGGATCGCGCAGCAGCTGGGAGTACGAATAGCCCTGCTGCGCCAGCGTGCGCGGGTACAGCCTGGGCGGTGCGGGGCCGGGGAGACATTCGATCAGAAACCGGTCCTTCCCGCACAGCTGCAACTCCCTCGGGGCCGTTCTGATTTCGGCGGGCGTTTCTATCATGCCATACTTGAAATAGACCGCATAGCCGTCAATCTCGACGGGATTCGCGCAATTATCCGCCGCCCACAGCCCGACGCTCAGGCCGCAGTCGTTCAGAACGCGCCACAGCGGCTGCAGGCCGTCATAGTCGGCCATCTGCGGCCTGCGGCCCTCGTCGCTGGGGCCACCCTCGGCTTTTGCCTCAGCTCCAACCTCAGTATCAGCCCCAGTTTTTCCTCCCGCCCCCGCCGTCCCTGCCATGCGCGTCGTTATGCGGTGGCTGCCGGGGGATAGCCCCGTGTAAATGGACGCCCAGTTCTGCTCGGAGGAGTAGGAGCCTTTGTAGCCTCTCTGCACATAGGCGGAATACGCGCCCGACGCACCCTGGGCGATCATGCGGCCGAGCGTGGGAAACTCGCCGATGTTTCTGAATATGATGTCCGGCACGGCGGCATCCGCCCCAATAATCAGCGCCTTCATGCCATCTGGCCCCCAACCGTCTGTTCTCCGGCCGCCTGCTCCACTGGCATCTGCGCACTTGCTGCCTGCGCCTCACCACTCTGCGCCCCTGCCATCTGCTCCCCGGCAGGGCGGCGCGCGCCCCCGTCCTCAGAGCCGTACAGCCCGTTGCAGTAGTCGCAAGCCAGAATGTATTCCGCGCGCATCAGCTCCCGCAACCTCGCGCGGCGCTCGTCCGCGCTGCCCGCGAGCATGTCCAGACTGTCCTCGGCGCGGAGCGGCACCTTGCCAACCTCGCACCCGCGCGCGGAGCGCCCGCACCAATGCATCTGCCCGCCGCGGGCGTACCACGATCCGCCCCGCCTGACGTGCGAACAGCGGGCGAACACGTCGCGCAACTCGGCTTCGGCGCGACCATGCGGGACAAAGTCGCCCTGATCGACCCAACCGCCATAATATTGATCTTCCCCATAATATTTCTGGTATCTGTATTCGATCCCGTTTTCGGACAGCGCGGCCAGCAACATCGACGCAACCTCGGGCTTTGCGCCATAATCGCTACAATGCACCAGCACTTTGCTCTTATGCCCGCGCAACGCACCGATCAGGCGCGGAGCCGGCGGCACGGCGCAGTTGGTGAACAGCCACAGCCTGTCAAAATTCCCGCTGTGCTTGAAACACTCATCGATCATTTCCGGCAACTCTCGGTGCAAAAACGGTTCACCGCCTGTAATCTGCAGTTTGCCTACATGGTCGGCGATCTCGAACACCGCGCGTAACGTGTCCGCGAATTCCGCGAGCGACATGTGCGGGCGGCAACTGTAGTGGGGGACGAGCACCCCGCACAGCTTGCAACTGAGATTGCAGCGCATCGTGGGGCACAGGTTGATCATCGGCAATTCGATTCTGTCGGCCATGGCACACATCCCTCCATTTCCTAATATGCCCTCGGCATCTCAAGACGCTCTTTTGTCTGCTCGGCGACCGGCACCTTGTTTTCAAACTGCAAGCAGTGGCTGCCCGTGCAGTACTTGCACGCGCCTATATGCCTGCGCGTGTGCAATCTCGCCGCGAACGCAGCAATCCTCTCCTTGGCGTCCGGGCGCAACCCGCCACACTCGCCTTCGTACAGGTCAAGGTAATCGTCGGGCGACGGGGGCAAGACGTCAGTGCGGACGTTGCAGGTCAGGCTCGCCACAACATTGCAGTAGAACAGCTTGCCGTCCTGAAGGTAAAACAGGTTGGCGGTGCAACTCGCGAATTTCGCGTCCAGCTCCCGCCGCGTCTCGTTCGTCGCGGACAGCGCGGGCAACGCGTCCCACTGGCTGTAGTTTGTCATCTCGCTCCTGATCGCGTTCGCGCCGAGCAGCGCCGCTATCTCGCCCAGTCTGCGCGAGTGCTTGCCGTAGTTCGACAGCCGGCACACAAACTTTGGGCTTTTCATTGTCTCAACCAGCTCCGCGCCCGGCAGGATCGTGCCGTTCGTGATCAGCGTGACCCTGCTGACGGAAGGGTTTTCAATGAAGTATCGCAGAATCTCCGATAGCCTGTCGTGGAGCATCGGCTCGCCGCCCAGAATATCAACGGTGTCAACTCCGCCCACCGCGTCGAGCGCGCACTGGCAACTCTCCACTATCCGCCCGAAGTCGTAGTTGACAGCGTCTTTGACATACGGAATGTAGGCGTCGCAGTTTTTGCAGCGCAGCGAGCACTTGTTGTTTATCATAACAAAGAGCCGTTCGATCAGAGGGCCTCTTCGGTAGTGCAGCAGAATGTTCCTGAGGTAGTTTTCCGAAATCCTCGCGGCAAATTCCGGCGTCATGTACGCGTCGTAGCCATCAAAGTCGATTTCCATAAACAGCGACGAGCAGTCCAGGGAGTCGTCGTACCCAAGTTCCCTCAGTTGTGCGCAGATGGCC
>JAISFK010000487.1 GCA_031263625.1 Clostridiales bacterium | reverse complement strand
GAGCACGCCGGCTATGATGCCGAACACGCCGAACACGCGGGGGAGCAGCACCGCGCAGCCCAGCACGAGGATCGTGCCGGCGTAGCGCAGAAGCGCCTGCGCCGACGCGTAGTTCTTCGCCTTGGCGCCGGAATCCCGCTCCACCGCCCGCGCGATGGATTTTTCCAGCAGCAGCACCTTTGCCGCGGACAGCAGGCACCCGGCGAGCAGGCCCGCGGCGAACGGCGCCGGCTTTTCAAACGGGTAGGCGAATTTGATTGCCGCCAGCCCGGCCGGCAGCAGGATCGCGAATATGGCGCCTATCGCGCCGAGCATGAGCCTTGCCGTCCTGGACAGGTTGGGTGCCAGTCTTGCCATCGCATCATTCTCCTTGGGCGCGCCTATCGCGCCGTTATGCTCGTGTTCGGTTGGAAATTCCGACCGCAATTTGCGGTCGGACAGAGGAAACGAGTATTGCTGACTCGCGTTTATGGTAAATCCAAATGCTCGTCAGTATAAAGCCTTTTTTTGCGGCGCCGCTGCCGCCATTGCCATAGCTCCCGCCGCTCCTGCTTTTGCCGCGCTTGCCATTGCCTGCCCCGCATTAGCCGCCGCCTCTGCCCCCGCTGCCGCCCTTGCCGCCACGGCTCCAGCGCTTTATCGCGATGTCGTACATGACCTTGAACGCGGCGCCGGCGCCTATGAACGCGAACAGGACGAGCAGCCACGGCGACGTGCCGAGCCAGCCGTCGAGCTTCGAGCCGGCGAGCACGCCTATGAGCACGCACGCGGCCATGGAGATGCCCAGCTGGGACAGCAGCCCCAGCGCGTGCAGCGCGTCGCGCCCCATGGCGCTTTTGGGCGGACGCCCGCCGCCGCCCGCCTTAGCGCCGGCTGGCTGCCCGCCGCTGCCGCCGCCCGGTTTTGCATTTTCAGATGGCCGCCCGCCGCCGCCGTCACCCATCTTTTTCAATCTTGCCCCTTATGATCGCGAAGGCGCTGCCCTCGTTGTGGACCAGCGAGCGCCGCAGGGCCGTTTCCGCGCGGTTCATCTCGAAGTCGGCGTTCTGCTCCCTGCGCAGGTTCTCGTCGCGGTCTTTCCTGATATTCTCGATGGCCGCGTCGATGTTCTCCGTCGTGTCCGCGAGCGGCGACAGCACGACGACCTGGTCGCCGTACACCCGCGCGAGGCCGCCGACGACCGTGTACGATGCCGTCTCCTTCTTGTCCCGGTACGCGCGCAGAGCGCCGTAGACCAGCGCCGCCGCGCACGGCTCGTGCCCCCGCATGATGCCCTTGTCGCCGTCCGCCGTGCGCATGACGACCATGTCGCAGAGCTCGTCGGCGACCGTCTGCGTGGGCATCAAAATTCGGAGCCTTATAGAATTGTCGCCCATATGCAGCCCTCCTGCCCCATTGCCTGCGCCCGAACGAGTGTTTCGATAACGCCGCGCCTATGCGCCGCGCCGCCCTGCCGACGCCAGACGCCAAACGCCTGCCGCGCCTATGCGCCGCGCCGCGTCGCCCTGCCGGCGCCCGCAACCCGCCGCTCACAACCTGCAACCCTCAACTCGCCGCTCGCCGCGCCCGCGCGAGGCTCACCGTCTGATCCACGACATGCGTGCCTATGTCGATCAGCTGTAGCACGCCGCGCCCGCGCGAGGCTCGCCCGCGCACTATTCGCCCGCTATTTTGAAGCGGCCTCCCACTTCTTCTCCACGTCGCCGATGTTCCCGGCGTTCAGAAAATAGTGCTCCGGTATGCTGTCATACGCGCCCGACGCTATGCCCTCGAAGCCGTTCAGCGTTTCCGCGAGCGGCACGTACACGCCGGCGCGCCCCGTGTACGGCTCGGCCACGAAAAACGGCTGCGACAGGAAGCGCTGGATCTTGCGCGCGCGGCTGACGATCAGCTTGTCGTTCTCGGACAGCTCGTCCATGCCCAGTATCGCGATGATGTCCTGAAGCCCCTTGTAGCGCTGGAGGATGCTCTGGACGTCGCGCGCGATCTGGTGGTGCCGGTTGCCGACGACGAACGGGTCCAGTATGCGCGACGTGGACTCCAGCGGGTTTATCGCGGGATATATGCCCTGCTCCACGATGTCGCGCGACAGCACGGTCGTGGCGTCGAGGTGCGCGAACGTCGTGGCCGGCGCCGGGTCGGTCAGGTCGTCGGCGGGCACGTAGACGGCCTGGATGGACGTTATGGAGCCCGTCTTCGTCGAGGCTATGCGCTCCTGCAGCGCCCCTATCTCCGTCGCGAGCGTCGGCTGGTAGCCGACCGCGCCGGGCATCCTGCCCAGCATGGCCGACACCTCGGCGCCCGCCTGCACGAACCTGAATATGTTGTCCACGAACAGCAGCACGTCCTGGCCGCGCACGTCGCGAAAATACTCCGCCATCGTCAGGCCCGTGAGCGCCACGCGCATGCGGGCGCCGGGCGGCTCGTTCATCTGGCCGAACACGAGGACCGTCTTGTCTATGACGCCGGAGGCTTTCATCTCCCAGTACAGGTCGTTGCCCTCGCGCGTGCGCTCGCCCACCCCCGCGAAGACGGAGTAGCCGCCGTGGGCAGAGGCGACGTTCCTGATCATCTCCATGATCAGCACGGTCTTGCCGACCCCTGCGCCGCCGAACAGCCCGATCTTGCCGCCCTTCACGTAGGGGCAGAGCAGGTCGATGGCCTTTATGCCCGTTTCCAGCATCTCCGTGAAGTCGGCCTGCTCCGCGAAGTCCGGCGCGTCGCGGTGGATGGGCCAGCGCTCCTGGGACTCCGGCAGGTCGCCCTCGTCGGCCTGCTCGCCGAGCACGTTGTATATGTGGCCGAGCGTGCCCTCGCCGACGGGCACCGTTATCGGCCTGCCCATGTCGCGGGCCGGGGCGCCGCGCGGGAAGCCGTCCGTCGGGCCCATGGCTATGCAGCGCACCTGCCCGTCGCCGAGCTGCTGCGACACCTCGGCGACCAGCGCGCGCCCCTCGTGCGATATCCTGATCGCGTTCGAGATGGCGGGGATGTGGCGGCCGTTGAACCTGACGTCCAGCACCGCCCCCATTATCTGGACGACTTTGCCAATCATGTTGGCGCTCGCCGTAAAAAGATCGTCTGTCACGTTTTCTGCCTCGCCCTCCTGACCGCTTTCGCGCCGCTGAGTATTTCGGTAAGCTCGTCCGTTATCGCGCTTTGCCGCGCCTGGTTGTACGTTATGGTCAGCGATTCTATGATGTCCTCCGAGTTTTTCACGGCCGTGTCCATGCCGGCTATTCTGGCGCTCTGCTCGCAGACCGACGACTCCAGCATGGCGCCGAAGATGGCCGACGAGACGTAGAACGGCACGGCCGCGTCCAGAAGCTCCGGCTCGCTGGGCTCGAAGCGCGTCAGGGGGCGGAACCTGCCGCCCGCGCCGCCGCCGCTCAGGCTCGATCCCGCGCCGCCCAAGCCTGAGCCTGCGCCTGCGCCGCCCGATCCCGCGCCGACGCCGCCGTTCAGGCCCGATCCCGCGCCGCTCGCGCCGGCGCCTTCGCCGCCCGCCCCTAGGCCGGCGGCCGCTCCCGCACCCGATCCGCCTGATCCGATCGAGCCGCCCGAACCGCCCGATCCGGAATCGGCGCTTGGGCCCGCGCTCGCGCCATCGCCTCCGCCAGCGCCATCGCCCTCGCCCTCGCCAGCCCCCGGCGCCGCCGCTATGTCCGAGTTCGGATCCAGCGGGAGCAGCCGGGCCACTTTGGGGGCTTGCGAAAGCATGTGCACGAATTTCGTGTACACGATATAAATGGCGCCGATCGCGCCCTGCCGGTAGTCCTCGATCAGCCGCGCCGCAATGCCCTCCGCGTCCTCGAAAAACGGGTTTTCGGATATGCCCGTGTACGAGTGCTGCAGGGCGCTCGCCCGCCTGCGCCTGAAAAAGTCCCTGGCCTTCACCCCGACCGTGTACACCCTGGCGGCCTCGCCAAGCCCCCGCACAAACCCGTAGGCGTGGCGGCAAAGGTTGACGTTGTATCCGCCGCAAAGCCCCCTGTCCCCGCAGACCACTATCACGGCCGCGGGCAGCAGATGCTTTGCCGCCGAATGCCGCGATTCCGGCGCCGAAAGCGCGGGATCCGGCGCGGCGACCGTTGCGCCCGTTGCGCCAGCGCTGCCGGCCGCGCCAGTGGCGCCAGTCGTGCCTGTAGCGCCCGCCGTGCCGGCCGTGCCGGCGACGCCGGCCGCGCCTGTGGCGCCCGTTGCGCCAGCGCTGCCGGCCGCGCCAGCGGCCCCCGCGCTGGCGACACTGGCCGCGCCCGTCGCGCCCGGCGGCGCCGGTGCGCCGACATACAGGTGCCCCCTGGCCTCCGGCGCGCTCGCGCACGACAGCACCAGCTGCGCCGCCTCGCCCAGAAACTGCCTGTTCTCAATCAGCCTGGCCTGAATCCTCTTTACCTTCGCGGACGCCACGAGCCGCATGGACTGCGTGATCTGGCGCGTCCCGCTTATATTGCCGATCCGGCTTTTTATCTGCTGGATATTGTCCATATGCCTGCCCGCCTAGCCTGAATTTCGCCCGCCGCCCGCTCTGCCGCGCCCATTGCCCGCGCCGCGCCGCCCGCTCCCTGCCCGTCTGGCTTGGCTCCGCTCGCTGCCCGCGCCGCGCGACGTCGCCCGCCGCCCGCCTTGCTCCGCCAGCGCCTTCGCGCCGCCTAGCTCCGCGCGGCCCGCCCCCTGCCCGCCTAGCTCCGCTTGCCGCCCGCGCCCGCTCACTCGCCGCCGCCCTGCGCGCCCCCCGCCTCGAATCGCGAGCGCGAGCGCGCCGCCTCGCGCGCCTCGGCGAACGCCGCCTTGCAGCGGCCGATGCCCTCCAGCATCGCGGCCTCCAGCTCGGCGCCTATCTCCCACGCGCCCCGCAGCTCGCCGAGGAGCTGCGCGTGCCACAGGTTGAACCACGCGACGAGCTCGCTCTCAAAGTCCGGCACGTCCTCGACGTTGATGTCGTCCATGCAATGCCGCGTGACGGCGAGCAGCACGAGTATCTCGTATTCGAGCGCCATCGGCATGTACTGGCGCTGCTTGAGCACCTCGACGATCCTCTCGCCGTGCCGCAGCCGGTCCTTCGTCTCCTTGTCCAGGTCCGAGCTGAACTGCGCGAAAGAGGCCAGCTCGCGGTACTGCGCGAGATCCGTCCTGATGGGCGCCGTTATGTCCTTCATCGCCTTCACCTGGGCCGCGCCCCCGACCCTCGACACCGAGAGGCCCGGATTGATGGCGGGCCGTATGCCCGCGTTGAAGGACTCGGTCTCGAGGTAGATCTGGCCGTCCGTGATGGATATGACGTTCGTCGGGATGTACGCCGACATGTCGCCGCCCTGCGTCTCGATGATCGGCAGCGCCGTGAGCGAGCCGCCGCCATACCTGTCCGACAGGCACCCTGCGCGCTCCAGGAGGCGCGAGTGCAGGTAGAACACGTCGCCGGGGTACGCCTCGCGGCCCGGCGGGCGCTGCATGAGCAGGCTCATCGTGCGGTAGGCCACGGCGTGCTTGCTGAGGTCGTCGAACACTATGAGCACGTCCTTCCCCTGCTCCATCCAGTATTCCGCGACCGCGCAGCCGCTGTACGGCGCGAGGTACTGGAGCGGCGCGGCTTCGGACGCGCCGGCCACTATGATGGCCGTGTAGCGCATGGCCTCGTGCTCGCTCAGCGTGTTGACGATGCCCGACACCGTGGAGTTTTTCTGCCCCACCGCCACATAGATGCAGTTGACGCCCTTGCCGCGCTGGTTGATGATGGCGTCGATGGCGATGGCCGTCTTCCCGGTCTGCCGGTCGCCTATGATCAGCTGGCGCTGGCCGCGCCCGATGGGCACCATGGCGTCGATGGACTTGATCCCGGTGAGCAGGGGCTTCGTCACGCTCTTCCTCGCCAGCACGCCGGGCGCGATCCGCTCGATCGGCCGCGTGTGCTGCGTCATGATGTCGCCCTTTTGGTCGATCTGCGCGCCGAGCGCGTTGACGACCCTGCCCAGCAGCATGTCGCCGACGGGGATGTGCGCGACCTTGCCGGTGCGCGTCACGAAGTCGCCCTCGTTGACGCCCGTGTCCTTGCCGAGCAGCACGGCCGCTATGTTGTCCTCCTCCAGGTTCATGGCTATGCCCTGGACGCCGTTCTCAAACTCCAGCAGCTCCCCGCTCACGGCGTTCTCAAGCCCAATCACCCTCGCAATGCCGTCGCCGACCTGGTACACGCGCCCCGACTCATCGACCTTCGCCGACATGACGAAGCGCAGCACTTCATCTTTGATTGTGGCGCCTACTGCGGATGGCTCAAACATCATTGTCCGATATGCACCCCTATCCTAAAAAATGCCCTTGCCTCTTGCCCCTGGCTTTTGGCCATTGGCCATTGGATCTTGCCCCCCTGGCTCTTGGCCATTGGCCCTTTGCCCCTGGATCTTGGCCCTTGCCCCTTGCCCCTTGCCATTGGATCTTGCCCCTTAGCTCTTGCCCCTTGGCCCATGCTCTTACCTGAAATATACCCCTTTGTATATGCTGCTCTTCATGTCGGCGAGCTTGCGCTTCACCGAGTCGTCAAAGACCATGTCGTTGGCGAGCACGCGCAGGCCGCCGATCAGCGACGGGTCCACGCTCAGGCGTATGCTGACCCTTTTGCGGAACGCGCGGATCAGCTGTATCTCCAGCTTGTGCTGCTGCTCCGCCGTCAGCGGCGCGGCGGATATGACCTCCGCGTCCACGAGGTTCAGCCGGCTGCGCGCGAGATCCAGGAACTGGTCGATCACGGCCATGCGCTGGCCCTCCGGCACGTTCGCCAGAAAGGCGTCCAGCGGGCTGATCTCGCCGGCGGCAGCGCCCGCGCCCGATCCGCCCGCGCCGGCAGCAGCGCCCGCGCCGATGCCGGCGCCGCCGCCCGATCCGGCCCCGCCCGGTTCCCCGCCGCCGCCGACGGCGCCTGTGCCGCCGCCGACGACGGCGCCTGTGCCGTCGCCGTCACGGTCGCCCGCGCGCCCGCCGGCGGCCTCCGCGCCGCCTATCGATCCGGCCGCGCCCCAGCCGTCGCCGGCGCCCGCGCTGCTCCGGACATCGCCGCCGGCCATGCCCGCATCGGGCCGCCCGCCGTTGCCGGCCATGCCCACGCCGCCACCGCTGGCCGCAACGCCGCCCTGATTCTCGCCGCCGCCCGCCGATCCGGCCAGCGCGCCGAGCGCCCCCTGCGCGGCGGCCGCCCTGCCCGGCCCGCGCGGCCCGCGCCCTGCGCCCCCGCCAAGCGGCGCGGCGTAGCGCAGCGCCTGCCTGTATATGGCTTCCAGCCCGTTTTCTTCCGCAAATTCGACAAGCTCGGAAGCGAAGCGGTGCGAAAGGTTAATCATGCCGTAGCGCCCTTCCTGCCGCGCCCTCGCGGCGTCGTCCTGCCATCATGCGCC
>JAISFK010000450.1 GCA_031263625.1 Clostridiales bacterium | reverse complement strand
CCGGATCAGAGCGCCGCGGCGATCCGCTTCAGGTTGGCGAGCCCCTGGATCGCCAAGTCCTCGCCGCTGTCCGCGAATTTGCGCCATATCGCGCAGTTTCCGCTCAGTTCCTCGAAGCTTGGGTCAAACGACTCGATTGTCACGGGCCCGTCGTACCCGATGTCCAGCAGCGCGCCCATGAACTCCGCGAACGGCACGAGGCCCGTGCCGGGTATGCCGCGGTCGTTCTCGTTCACGTGAACGTAGCCCAGGTATTGCTTGCCGCAAGCCTTGACGGCGCCGGAAAAGCTTTTTTCCTCGCGGATCATGTGGAAGCAGTCCAAGTGCACCCTCATGTTGCCGCTGCCGACGTCCTTGCAGTATTTTATGGCATCCTCCGCGATATTCAGGAAATGCGTTTCAAAGCGGTTGACGCACTCGACGGCGATCACGCCGTCCCACGTTTCTTTCGCGTATCCGGCGATCTCCTTCATGGCTTCGATCGACCACTCCCATTCGCGCTCCGTGCGCGGGCGCCTCGTCAGGCAGCCCCATCCGGCGTATATGACCCCGCCGAGTATTTTGGAGCCGATGGCCCGGTTGATGTCAACCATCAGCTTCATGTGCCGGATGCCGTTCGCCCTGATGCCGGCATCCGGCGAGATCAGGTTCGTGTCCGCGCCCAGCGTCGTCGTCGTGACGAACTCCAGGCCGGTCTGCGCCTTGGCGGCCAGCACGTCATCGAGCGGGAACGCCTCCGGATGCGCGATCGCCAGATCGACGACCTCGAACCCCAGCTCCTTTGCCTTAGAGATTATCCAGACGTCCTTTTTGACGAACGCCTCCGTCCATATAAAGCTGTCCACGCCGAATTTGAAATAAGCCATGGGGCGCCTCCCTGTCTTTAGACTGTTTTTAGCATTTTCATACTTTGCCGCCTTATTGCTTTATCGCCTTGCTTCAGGCTTTCAGCCCGCTCTTTGTGTTTATGACGATCTCTTTGAGGTTGCTCTGGCCGTATGTCATGCCTGCGACTATCGACGCCTGGCCGCCCGCCGCCGGCTTCTGCGCCGCCCCGTGCGCCTTGGCCTGCTTCGCGGCCTCCGCGAATCCCTCGTAGAGCGGGCGCATCGTGTCGTATATGTGGTCCCAGATGGCCTCGTCAAACTTAATGTTGGCCTCCAGGATCCTGTCCCGCACGTAAAAGTAGATGGCGCCCAGATCCTTGGACATATCGACGCTGAAGTCCAGCGCGTTGACCAGCTCGTCGATGATGGCCTGCGCCCGCTCCGCGTGCGGCTCCGCCAGCGCCGGGGATTTTTTGCGGATGCCCTGCTTGATGTCGGGAATCAGCTCGAAGAACTGCTCGTACATCATCAGTATGAGCTCTGCCGGCGATGCGGACATCACTTTGGAGGTTATGTACTTCCTGCCGTCCTGGCCCGCGTCGCCGGCGCCCTGCCGGCCTCCTTCGGCCGCGCCAGCGTTTTCCGCGCCTGCGCCAGCGGCAATATTCCCGATATTCGGCACGTTCGGCTTATTATATGTGTTGCCCGCCGGTTTCATATGCGTATCCCCCTATCCAAATGGCATAAATCTTTGAACTGATAACAGTTTAGCAATAAATTGCGTTTTTTTCAATGATCGTTTATGATTATTGCGGCGACGGCGTTTTAAAGTTTTAAAGTGACCTAAAGCGACTTAAAGCGGTTTGGAGCGTCCGCTTTTGCGGTACTGGCGCCCTATGGCGTGGGCGTGGCGTGGCGGGGATGGGGGGTGGCGGCAGGCATGGCCCGAATTGTGCATCCGTGGGAACCGGTGTTCGACGAACACTCTAAAATTTTGATACTTGGCACGATCCCGTCGCCCAGGTCGCGCGAGGCCGGGTTTTATTACGGGCATCCGCAGAATTGCTTCTGGCGCGCGCTCGCCGGCGTCCTTGGGCGGCCGGAACCGGCGAGCGACGCGGCCTCAAAGGTCGCGTTCCTGTTGCAGGGCGGGATCGCGCTGTGGGATGTTCTTCGCGCGTGCGACATAGACGGGGCCTCGGACAGCAGCATAAGAAATCCGGAGCCGAACCTGTTTCGCCCGCTGATTGGCAAAACCGCGATTGCCTCAATATTTGCGACCGGCAGAAAGGCCACGGAGCTGTTCAACGCGCTCTGCCGCGACGAAGCCGGCATGGAGGCGATTTACTTGCCGTCCACAAGCCCGGCCAACCGCGCGGCGCAGGCGCGCCCGGACTTTATGGAGCAGTGGATGGCGCTCAGGCGGTTCCTGTAGGGCCGGCGATTCTTGCAGGGCCGGCGGGGCAGGGCAACGCCTTGCGGGGCCGAGCCGGCCCCCCCCGGCGGCCTTTAAACACAATCGTCCAACAGTCAGCCAGAGAGACGCCCTGCAATTTCACAATCAAAATCGAAAAAAAGCTTCAAGGGTGGCTTCAAGAATCCTCAAGAATAAATATTCGCGCGGCGCATTGTTGTTTACAATAAAAAAAGCGAGGTGTATAATTGTTATAAAAAAGGGCGAGATTGAAAATCGGGCGAGTTGTGCAGTGCGGCAACGAGCGCCGGGGCGCTGCGGCGCTTCGGCCTGGCATTGTGTGGGGGGCGCCGGGGCGCCGGAGCGTTGGCTGCCTGTATAGAATTGACGGCCGAGGGGTGTCGGTTGCTTTCTATATTATATAGCAGAGCAGTAAATTAATCTTTATAAGGCGGATGAGCAAAAATGGAAATTACAGACGTGAGGATCAGGAAGATTGAAGTAGAAGGGAAAATGAAGGCGGTGGCGTCGGTCACGTTTGACAATGAGTTTGTCGTGCATGACATTAAGATCATCGAGAGCCAGAATGGGCTGTTTATAGCGATGCCGAGCAGGAAAACGCCGGACGGCGATTTTAAGGACATAGCGCACCCAATAAACGCGTATGCGAGGGAAAAGCTCCAGACGGCCGTGCTGGGCAAGTATGAGACGATACTGTCCGAGCAGCAGATAGCCGGGATTGGCATTGTGTAGGCTGCGGGCGGCTGCGGTTGCGGCCGCAGGCGGGCGAAAAGCGTTTTGATTTGGTGTTCGGACAGCGCGTTGTTTGGATGTTTGGGTAGCATTTTGCTCTTGAAATGTCGCTTTGGCCATGAGAAAATGGTTGTTGCAGACCTATGCTCGTGTTCGATTGGGCATTCCGGCCGCAATTTGCGGCCGGACAGAGGAAACGAGTATTACTGACTCGCGTTAATGAAAAATTCAAATGCTCGTCAGTATAAAAGTTGAACGGGAGATTTAAGCGGTGAATGGCGCTTTGATGAATGACGCTTTGACAAATGAGACAATAGCCATTGTCTATGACGGCCGCTATGGCGGCAGCGGCAGTTGCGGCGAGAGCGGCGATCCGCGCTTTCGGGACGGATTGCGCCGCGTGTGCGGGACCCCGCCGGCCGCGATGCTTTGCGGCGCGCTTCTGGAAAGCGGCGTCAGCCGCTGCCTGATTGTCACTCGCGGCAAGGGGGCGCCGCTGGCGGAATATATTGCGGAGCGCCTTGGCGAAAGGCTCGCCGGCGCGAACGCCGACGTTCGGGTTTGCTCAATTTCGGACGGGCCGCGCGAGAGCGCGCCGTCATTTTTTGACAGCCTGGCGCTGTTTTGCGGCGACGATTCGGCCGGCCCGCCCGGCAACAAGCCCGCGCGAAAATCGCGCTCCCGGCCAGGGAGCCCGCCAGCGCCGCAAAAGCGCCTTCTCGTGCTTGACGCGGACATGCCGCTGATCAGCTCGGAATCCATAGTTTCGCTGCTGGACGGCAATTCTGCGGGCGGCGACGCGGCCACTATTATATCGAACGCGCTGCAGGGCGCGCAGGATGCGCATGGCGCCACGCGTGATTCGCGTGAATCGCGGGGCGCCTCGCACGGAGCGCAGGGCGCGCAAGGGGCCGCGCATGATGCGGGCGCCCTGCCCGATACGGCCGCCCCGGCTGAGGCGGCTGAAGCGCTTGCCCCGGCTGATACGGTAGCCCCGTCTGAAGCGGTTGCCCCGAACGAATCGGCTGCCACGCCCTCCATCCACGCGGGCGTCTACCGGCTGGCGCCGGGCGCTCTGGCCGTCGCCAGGGCCGCGCTCGCCGCGGCGGGCGCCGGCGACGCGGGGAGCGCGGCATCTGCCGCGGGCAGGGGCGCCACAACCGCCAAGAATGGCGCAGACGTTGCGGGCGTCGTATTTGCGGCGCTTGCGGCTTCCACGGGCGCCGCGAGCGCGCCGGACGCGGAAGCCGCGCTGGGCGGCCTGTTGCGCCTGTTGCTCGCCAGCGCCGCCAAAATCGGCTTTTTTTGCGCGGAGGACGAATCGGAGTGCCTGCGCCTGAGCGATCATGCGCAAGGCGCTGTTATAAGCAGCATATTGTGGGAAAGAAAGAGTATGAGCCTAATGCGCGACTTCGGCGTCGTCGTTATGGATCCCGCCCACACGTACATCGATCAGGACGTTGAGGTGGGGGAGAGCGCGATCGTCTATCCAGGCTGCATATTGGAGGGAGATGTCCGGATTGGCAAAAATGCCGTAATAGGCCCATACGCGCGGATCAAGGACAGCACGGTCGGCGACGGCGCCACGGTTGACAGCTCCGTCGTCGTGAGCGCGTCCGTCGCGGGCGGCGCCACCGTCGGCCCGTTCGCGTACCTGCGCCCCGGCGCGGATCTGCGCGACGGCGCGAAGGTCGGCAGCTTTGTCGAGATCAAGAACTCCGCCGTCGGCGCCGGCACGAAGATCCCGCACCTCTCATACGTGGGCGACGCCGACGTGGGCGCCGGCACGAACATAGGCTGCGGGGTCATCACGTGCAACTATGACGGCAAGAGCAAGCACAGGACGAAGATCGGCAGCGGCGTGTTTGTGGGCTCCAACTCCAACCTCGTCGCGCCCGTCGAGATAGCGGACGGCGCCTATGTCGCGTCGGGCTCGACGATCACGGACGACGTTCCGGAGGACGCGCTCGCGATTGCGCGGGGGCGGCAGGCGATAAAGGAGCACTGGGTGTCGAAGAAGGGGCTGTCGAGGCTGCGCAAGCCTTAGGCTGCGCAAGCCTTATAGCCCGCGAGCGGCAATATTAACGGAACGGAGGACGCACATTCCTCTCCGGCCGGCATGTGGCGGCGGGGGTATCCTGCGCGACAAGATGCATGAACATTCACGGAAAAGGCATTAAAATATTTTCCGGCAGTTCAAATCGGCCCCTCGCGGAGGAAATAGCCGGCAGGATCGGCGTTCCGCTGGGGATTCTGGCGGTGGGCCGTTTCAGCGACGGCGAGGTGAGCGTGAACATAGGCGAGGTCGTGCGCGGCACGGACGCGTATGTCATCCAGTCAACGTGCGCGCCGGTCAACGAAAACCTCATGGAAATGCTCATAATCATCGACGCGCTGAAGCGGGCGTCCGCAGGGCGCATAACCGCCGTAATGCCATATTTCGGCTACGCGCGCCAGGATCGCAAGGCGAAGGCGCGCGACCCGATATCCGCCAAGCTGGTGGCGAACCTCATTACGATCGCCGGCGCGGACAGGATCCTCACGATGGATCTCCACGCGCCGCAGATACAGGGCTTTTTTGACATCCCGCTCGACCACCTGATGGGCGGGCGCACGCTCGCCGCCCATTTTGCGCGGACGCTCATGGATCTGAGCTCCGTGATCGCCGTGTCGCCAGACGCGGGCGGCGCCAACAGGACGAGGTACTTCGCGGAGTACCTGGACATACCGATAGCCATCACGGACAAGCGCAGGCCGAGGCAGAACGAGAGCGAGATCATGGGCATACTCGGCGACGTCGCCGGCAAGAAGTGCATTATCGTGGACGACCTCATAGACACGGGCGGCACGCTCGTGAACACGGCGCAGACGCTGAAGGGCATGGGTGCTGAGGAAGTGTACGCCATGTGCACGCACGGCATCTTTTCCGGCGGGGCGGTCAAGCTGATCGAGGATTCGTGCCTGAAGTCCGTCGTCACGCTCGACACGATACCGCTGCCAAAGGAGAAGCATTCCCCCAAGATAGTCCAGCTCTCCGTTTCCTACCTGTTTGCCGAGGGCATAGAGCGCATTTACGGCGACAAGTCGATCAGCACGCTGTTCGACGTGAAGCAATTTCGCCCGGAAGACAACACGTTCAGATGACGGCGACGCGGGGCGCGGGGGCCGCTGCGGCCAGCGGATCGGGCGAGATCGGGGGCGGCGGCTCGCCGTACTTGATCATCGGGCTGGGCAATCCCGGAAAGGCGTATGAGGCGACGAGGCACAACGCCGGCTTTTGCGTGCTGGACAGCATTGCGGAAAAGACGCGGATCGGCGTCCACAGGAAAAGGGCCAAGTCGCTTGTGGGCGAGGGGCGATACGAGGGCCGCAAGCTCGTGCTCATAAAGCCGCAGACATACATGAACCTGAGCGGCGAGGCGGTGGCCGAGGCCGTGCGCTACTACGGCCCCGCGCCGGAGAGGCTGATACTGGTCTACGACGACGCGGACTTGCCGTTCGCGACCATACGGCTGCGGCCATACGGCAGCCCCGGAACGCACAACGGGATGCGCTCCGTCGCCGAGTTTCTTGGCGGCTGGAAGTTCCCGAGGGTGCGGGTGGGGATCGGCGCGCCGCCCGGCCGGATGGACATAAAGGACTACGTGCTGGCGAGGATGACGGCGGAGGAGAGCGGGCGCTTTTCGGAGGCGGTGGATCTCGCGGCGGCGGCGGCGCTCGACATAGCCCTGCTTGGCATAGAGAAGGCGATGAATTTGCACAACCCGCAGCGGAGCGCCGCGCGCAATTCTGCCGGAGGCGAGGGCGCCGCCGAGGGCGGCAACTCAGTTGGCGGCAGGGACGCCAGGGGCAATTCGGGCGGCGGCGGGGATGCCGGAGGCGGCAAGGGCAACACGGTCGGCAACTCGGTCAGCGGCGGGGACGCCGGGAGCGGCAGGGGCAGTTCGGGCGACGGCAGCGCCGCCGGGGGCGGTTCGGCGAGCCAATCTATTAATATAATGGGCGAGGGGAAATAGCAGCCATTAGCGGCATGACGCCAGATGCGCCGGCAGGCTACGGGCCGGCGAAAAAGAGCTTAGCGCCTGATTCGGAGGCCGCCGGGGAGCGGCGCAGGCAGCTGGGGGAGTTCAGGGAGAGCCTGTGCGGGCCGTTGCTCGCATGGGCTGAGTTTCGCGCGCTTTTGTCCGGCATATCGGGGGGCGCCGGGCCCATCGCCCTGCGCGGCGTCGCGGACGCGCAGAGGGCGCATTTCGCGTGCGCGCTGGAGCAGTGCTCCGGCCGGCGCGTCCTCTACATCGCTCCGAACGAATACGACGCGCAGGCGGCGTTTGCCGACTTTTACGCGCTGTACGGGCACGAGGCGGTGTATTTTCCCGCGAGGGAGATCGTGCTGTACGACATAGAGGCCAGAAACCACGACATCGCCTACCGCCGGCTCAGGGCGCTCGACAGGCTGCTGTCCGGCGACTGCCGCGTGTGCGTGACCAGCGCGGAGGCGGCCGCCCAGTTCATCCCGCCGCCGAGGCTGTTCAGCTCGATGATCATGAGCGCGTCCGAGGGGGACGCCGTGGATCTCGATTTTGCGGCGAGGCGCCTCGTGGAGATGGGCTACGAGCGCGTGCAGACCGTCGAGGCGCGCGGCGCCTTCGCGATCAGGGGCGGCCTGCTGGACATATACCCCGTGGACTACGAGTACGCGCTCAGGATAGAGCTGTTCGGCGACGAGATTGACTCCATGCGGCTGTTTGACGCGGCGTCGCAGCGCTCGGTCGAGCAGGTCAGGCGCGCGCGGATCATACCCGCGAGGGACACGGCGTACCGCGAGGCAGACAGGGAGGGCATTGTCAGCCGGATCCGCCGCGAAATGGCCGCAGGGGGGCGCGGCGCGCCCAGCGGGCGCAGCATGCCCGCTGTTGAGGCCGATATCCAAAAGTTCGCCGAGAGCCACTATTTTCCGGGCATCGATCGGTATCTCGCGTATATATACGACGGCCAGCCCACGCTTCTGGATTATTTTTTCGCCGGCGAGGCGGCGGGGGGCGCCGCAGCCGGAGGCGCTGGAGCAGGGGAGGGCATGGCCGGGGGCGCTGCGGGCGGTGGCGGCGCAGCCGGACGCGGGGCGGCCGGAAGCGCTGTGGCCATGGCCCCCGGAGCAGGTGGGGGCATGGTCGGCGGCACTGGAGCAAGCGGTGGCGCGACCGGGAGCGCGGCCTCCGTGGGCGCACCGCCCCCGCTCGTCGTGATCGACGATCCGCCCAGGGCGGCCCAGAAGCTTGAAACCGTCCTGTCGGAGCACGCGGAGCTGTGCTCAGGGTTCATGGAAAAGGGCAAGCTGCTCGCCTCGGCCTACAAGGTGTGGCTGGATTTCGCCGAGCTGGCGCAGCGCCTGCCCAGGGCCGGCCTTGTCACGATTGGGCTGTCGCGCACGGCGAGAGAGGATGAGCTGCTCGGCGGCCGCGCGGCCGAATTTGACGTTTCCGGCAAGACGCATGTGTCGCCGCGCGGCAACGTGGCGATGCTGCTGGACGAGATGCGCGGGCGGCTGCGGGAGCAGTGGGCCGTCGTCCTGCTCACAAAGAGCGGGATGAAGGCGGAGCGCCTGCAAGACGCGCTGCGCGGCGCCGGCCTGCCGGTTCGCAGGCCGGCTGGCAACGCGGGCGCCCCATCCGCAGGCGCCCCGGCGAGTGGCGCGGCGAACGGCGCGGAGGGCATCGTCGCGTTGCCAGTTGCCGCGCTGCCAGCCGCCGGGTTCGTCAATGTCATGGCGGGCGCCGCGCTCTCGTCCGGCTTTGAATATCCGGCCATCAAGCTGATGGTCATCAGCGACGCCGAATTTCAAAGCCAGGAGCGGCAGGCGAAGAAAAACAGGCGGGCGCCTAAAGGCTCCAAAATTGAATACTTCACCGATCTCGCCCTCGGCGACTATGTCGTCCACCAGTCCCACGGCGTCGGCGTGTATGCCGGCCTGGAGCGGCTTGAGGTCGATGGGGCCGTCCGCGAGTACCTGAAGGTGCAGTATAGGGACGGGGACTACCTGTACATCCCGACGGACCAGCTCGATCTCGTGCAGAAATACATCGGCTCGGAGGGGCGCGCCCCCAGGGTCAACAGCCTGGACAGCGCGGAGTGGTCAAAGACCAAAAAGCGCGTGAAGGAGTCGCTGAAAAAGCTCGCGGCGGAGCTCATACTGATATACGCGAGGCGCCGCGACGCGCGCGGCTACGCTTTTTCCAAGGACACGGTTTGGCAGGGCCAGTTTGAGGAGCAGTTCCCATACGAGGAGACGGGCGACCAGCTGCAGAGCATCGAGGAGATCAAGCGCGACATGGAGTCGCCGCGCGTCATGGACCGCCTGCTGTGCGGCGACGTCGGCTTCGGAAAGACGGAGGTGGCGATCAGGGCCGTGTTCAAGGCCGTCAGCGACGGGGCGCAGGTCGTGTTCCTCGTGCCGACCACGGTGCTGGCCCAGCAGCACTACCTGACGTTCAGGGAGCGCTTCAAGGACTTCCCGATATCTATAGACGTGCTGAGCCGCTTCCGCACGAAGAAGGAGCTGGACGGCATAGCGAAGGCGCTTGAGCAGGGCGGGATAGACGTCATAATCGGCACGCACAGGATCATCCTCAACAAGGACATACGCTTCAAGAATCTCAGGCTGCTGATCGTTGACGAGGAGCAGCGCTTCGGCGTGGCCCACAAGGAGCGGCTGAAGCTCATGAAGCCGGACGTGGACGTGCTCTCCATGAGCGCGACGCCGATACCCCGCACGCTGCACATGTCCATGACGAAGATCCGCGACATCAGCGTGCTCAAGGATCCGCCGGAGGAGCGCTTCCCCGTGCAGACGTTCGTCATGGAGTACGACGAGGGCGTCGTGCGGGAGGCCATACTGCGCGAGGTGGCGAGGGGCGGCCAGGTGTTCTATCTGTACAACAGGGTCATGGGGATCGACATCAAGATGATGCAGCTCAAGGACATGCTGCCGGACGGCGTGCGGATCGCGTATGCCCACGGGCGCATGGGCGACCGCGAGCTGGAGGACATCATGCTCGCGTTCATCGAGCGCCGCTTCGACGTGCTGGTCTGCACGACGATCATCGAGTCCGGGCTGGACATGCCCAACGTCAACACGATAGTCGTCGAGGACGCCGACAGGATGGGGCTTTCGCAGCTGTACCAGCTGAGGGGCAGGGTGGGCCGCTCGAACCGGCTCGCCTACGCCTACATAACGCACAGGCGCGACAAGGTTCTCACGGAGGAGTCCGAGAAGCGGCTCAAGGCGATCCGCGAGTTCACGGAGCTGGGCGCGGGCTTCAAGATAGCCATGCGCGACATGGAGATCAGGGGCATAGGCAACCTGCTGGGCACGGAGCAGCACGGCCACATGGAGAGCGTCGGCTACGACATGTACTGCCGGCTGCTCGACGAGGCGGTCAGGGAGCTGGAGCGGGCCGGCGGGCCGGCGGCCGGCGGCGCGTGGGGCGCGAGCGCGGATGGCGGGGTCGATGCAGGCGGTG
>JAISFK010000505.1 GCA_031263625.1 Clostridiales bacterium | reverse complement strand
GAGCGCGTTGCGCTTCACGAGATAGCTCAGCGTCGCGCCCGGCTCCGCCCTCAGCGCCGCGATGTCCGACGTGAACGCGGGCACCGTGCCGAGCGGCACGTAGGTGAACTCAAAGCCGGAAATCCTCAGATTGCTGCCGCCCACGCCCTTTATGAGCAGCTTGTGCTCGGCCGCGGGCAGATTGATCCTCTCGAATACCGTCTCGTTGGAATAGGTCGCGCCGTACATGTCAACAGTGTCCGCAAGGACGCCGTCCAGCCATATCTCCGTCGCGCCGCCGTATGCGCCCTTGATCGCCCTCATCAGAATGGACGTGCCCTCGAAGGCAAATTCCAGCTGCGACTGGTTCTGCACGTACATCCAGCCCCAGCTGTCGCTCCACCAGCCGCCGCCCAGGCCGAAGTCGAAGCTGAACGGCACCGCCGGCGCGCTTGGGTTGCTGTACTGCGCCCACGGGCCCTCGACGCGCCCGCCGTCCGCGCGGTACGGGTAGGTGGATGAGTTGACCGCGATCAGCTCCCCGCCCGGCCCGTCCGGCGCCGGCGCGTAGTTGTACTCGAAGCCGGTCAGGCGCATGTACTTGTTCTCGGCGACGCCGTTGCCGCCGCTGGCGAGGCTCCTTATCGCGAGCTTGTGCCTCGCGGCGGGCAGGCCGGCCCGCTCGAACACGGTTTCAGTGGATTCGTTGGCGCTGTAGAGGCTGATCGTCTCCGCCAGCTCGCCGTCGAGCCATATTTGCGCGTCCTGGCCGTATGAGCCCTTGATCGCCTTGAGCGCTATGGACGTGCCCTCGAACGTGAACTCAAGCTGCGCCGGGTTCTGCACGTACATCCAGCCCCAGCCGTCGCGCCACCAGCCGCCGCCTAAAGTGAAGTTGAAGCTGTGCGTCTTGCCCGTGAGCCCGTCGCCCGCATAGTTCGCCCACGCGCCTTCGCCCCCGCCGTCTGCGCGCACGTATGGCAGCGTCGTCGCGTTGACCGCCACGAGCTCCCCGACCGCCGGCCCGCCGTCGGCGTCCGACGGGGACGCGGTGAAGCGGATTGCGGGATAGCGGACGTCGCCCACCACGGGCGTCACGAGTATCTCGGCAACCAAGCTGTAGGCTTCCGGCGCCCTGAGCGTGATGGAGTCGAGCTCGCTGCCGGCCGCAAACGCCGCGCCGGCCACGACTTCCCAGCCGCCGCCCGCAGGCAGCGCCACTTCGTACACCCCGGCCAGCGCCTGCGCCGCCGCGTTCTTCTTTACCGTGATGTCGGACTCCTCGCCCAGCGGCGCCACGACGCGCGCGGCCTCCGCCTTGAAGGACGGTATGCTCGGGTCTTCCTCGTACACGCGCACCCAGTCGATGTACATGTTGTTCTCGTCGCCGTAGCGGAAGAAGCCCTTGGGCGACGCGTCGTACTCGTATGCCCCGCCGCCCGTCTCATTGATGACGTGCTCCGAGATCGCGCCGTTGACCATGAAGAAGTTGCCGCTCTCCCAGCTCAAGGCCATCGTCGGATGGGAGTGAACCTCCACGTTGTCGTAGTAGTAGCGCGTCACGTCCTCGGCGATGTGGACGCCGAACGTGTGGAAGCCCATCGCGAGGTTAATGTAGCCAAACTGCTCCGTGTCAACCTGCGGCCACACCTGCGACTGCGGCAGGTTCTTCGACGGGTTGGTGTCGATCCACGCGTGGTTCGCGATGGCGTACCTGTCCGGCCACGCCATGTAGCCCTCGATTATGTCCAGCTCGTCCACGCCGATGTACTCGGCCTCGTTGTCCGCATAGTTGTCGGCCGTGAGCGTCCAGAACGCGGGCCACATGCCCGGCGTCGGCGGCATGAAGATGCGCGCCTCGAAATACTGCTCGCGCCCGCCCTGCGTGCGGAAGCCGGAGCCGTCCATCGCGAGCGAGGACAGGAAGCCGGTCGTGGCCTTCTGGTTCCACCTGGCGTTGGCGCTGTCGTAGTCGTCGCCGCGGTACGTCGTCGTGATCTGCATGTACTCGCCGCCGGCGATGCTGAACGGGTCATACGGCCCGCCGTAGTTCTCGAACGTCGCGAAGCCGAACTGGCCGCCCTGACGCTCGTCGGGCTTCACGGAGGCGTATGTCGTCCCCTCGCCGGAGAGGGATATGGACGGCATGGTCTTAAAATCGTCTGCGAACGTGACGGACATGCCCTCCGTGACGGGGTTTGCGGGCGCTGCCGCGAGGCCCGCCTTCCAATCGACGCCGCCCAGGTTGTAGAGCTGCAGGTAGCAGTCGTCGATGTCGCCGCCGCCGGGCCCCCACACGCGGATGCGCAGCGTGATCGGCCCCTTCGGGAACTCGTCCGCCGGGAACGTCACGACCCCGCGCCCGTCCTCGAGCTGGATGATGCCGCCGATCGCGACCCTCGTGCCGTTCGGCGTCGCGTCGCCCTGCTTCTGCGCGAACACGGACGCCGTGAGGCCGCCCGGGCAGATGAACTCGATCTCCGTGTCGCCGCTGATCTGCGAGCGGTACGCGGGCCGAATGACGGTCGTCCGCTCGTCTATGAGCCCCAGCCCATCGTTGCGCGCGGTGACTGTGATGGCGCGGTAGCGCGTCGGCTCCGCGCCTTCCTCCGGCTCGGCCGGAGACTGCGGCACGATCCTGATGGCCGCCGTGTATGCCGAATACGACTCCGAGACGGCGAACACGATGTCGTCCGCCGCGCTCCCGGCGGCGAAGGCCGCCCCCGACACGACTTCTATGCCGTCCGGCGCCTCTATGTCGTATTTCCCCGACAGCGCCTGGGCCGCCGCGTTCTTGAGTATGCGCACCGAGGCGCTCTCGCCCGACGACACGAGGATCCGCGCGGATTCGGCGGCAAATGCCGGATAGTCCGGGCCATACGCCTCGTAGCCTATCTGGATCTCGCCCGCGGACGCCCGCGACGCGGGATCGGCCTCGTTCTGGCCCGCGGACGTCGCCACGAGCTTGACAAAGCGCGCGCTGCTCGGCGCGAAGTTGGCCTCGCGCCATACGCCCGGCACGTTCGGCCACTCGCCCTCATTCACCTTGGCCCACGCCTCGCCGTCCTCGCTGGCCCATATCTCGTAGCCCATTATGCGGGCCGTCCACTCCCCGCCGTTCAGGAAGTAGCGGAGCTGCGTGACGTTGTCGTAGACCTCGCCCAGATCGATGGCTATCCACTGGGGCAGCTGCGCGTCCGGCGACGTGCACCACTTCGTGCCGTCAACGCCGTCAACCGCGTTCTCGGGGCCCTCGCCCCAGCTGCCGCCCGTGTAGCTGGACGCCGTGGCCGTCAGGTTCCCGGACGGCACGTACTCCAGCTCGCCCTGAATGAGCGCCTCCACGGCGATCCCGAACGACGCCGAGAAGCCGCGCCAGGACACCTCCACATTCTGCGCGCCCGGCGACTGCATGTTGTAGCCGCCCAGCCGGTACTCGCCCGCGCCCAGCTCGCGCTCCGTGCCGTCGCTGAACGACGCGATCACGGACAGCCCGGCCGTGTCAAGCGGCTCGCCGACGACATAGGCCGTCTTGGCCGGCAGCGACGCGAGCGCGATGCCCGTGGGCAGCACGGCGGGGACTCCCTCGCCGACGTAGCCGATCTG
>JAISFK010000503.1 GCA_031263625.1 Clostridiales bacterium | reverse complement strand
GAGCGCGTTGCGCTTCACGAGATAGCTCAGCGTCGCGCCCGGCTCCGCCCTCAGCGCCGCGATGTCCGACGTGAACGCGGGCACCGTGCCGAGCGGCACGTAGGTGAACTCAAAGCCGGTAATCCGCAAGTATTGCCCGCCAATGCCCTTTATGAGCAGCTTGTGCTCTGCTGCGGGCAGGTTTGCCCGCTCGAACAACACCTCGTTGGAATCGGCCGCGCTGTATGTGTCAACGGCAGCCGCGAGCTCGCCGTCGAGCCATATCTCCGTCGCGCCGCCGTAGTCGCCCTTGAACGCCCTCAGCAGAATGGACGTGCCCTCGAAGGCGAATTCCAGCTGCGACTGGTTCTGCGTGTACATCCAGCCCCAGCTGTCGCTCCACCAGTTGCCGCCGAGGCCGAAGTCGAAGCGGAACGGCACTGCGGGCGCGGACGGGTTGCTGTACATCGACCACGGGCCTCCCGTGCCGCCGCCATCCGTGCGGTGCGGGTACGTGGCCGAGTCTACGGCCACCAGCTCCCCGCCCGGTCCGCCCTGCGCCGGCACATAGGTGTACTCAATGCCGGCTAGGCGCGTGTACGCGCCGCTGACGCTCTTTATGAGGATTTTGTGCCTCGCTGCGGGCAGGCCGGCCCGCTCGAACACGGTCGCCGCCTCGTCGGAGGCGCTGTAGAGATTCACGGTGTCCGCAAGCTCGCCGTCGAGGTAAATCTGCATTTCGCCGCCGTAATCGCCCTTGATCGCCTTGAGCGCGATGGACGTGCCCTCGAACGCGAACTCGAGCTGCGCCGGATTCTGCGTGTACATCCAGCCCCAGCTGTCGCTCCACCAGTTGCCGCCCAGGCTGAAGTTGAAGCTGTGCGGCTTGCCAGCGAGGCCGCTGCCGCTGTATTCTGCCCAAGGGCCCTGGCCCGCGCCGCCCACGTATGGAAGCGTGGACGCATTGACTGCCACGAGTTCGCCGCCCGCGGCGTCCGACGGGGACGCGGCAAAGCGGACTGCCGGGTAGCGGACGCCGCCCGCGACGGGCGTCGCCAGTATCTCGGCGCTCAAGTAGTCGGCTTCGGGCGCCCTGAGCGTGATGGCGTCGAGCTCGCTGCCGGCCTCAAATGCCGCGCCGGCCACGACTTCCCAGCCGCCGCCGTCCGGCAGCGCCACTTCGTACACCCCGGCCAGCTCCTGGGCCGCCGCGTTCCTCTTTATGGCGATTTCAAACTCCTCGCCCAGCGGCGCCACGACATGCGCCGCCTCCGCCTTGAAGGACGGGACGTTCGGATCTTCCTCGTACACGCGCACCCAGTCGATGTACATGTTGTTCTCGTCGCCGTAGCGGAAGAAGCTCTTGGGCGACGCGTCGTAATCGTATGTCCCCGCAGAGTGGTTTATGTTCGTGATGACGTGGTCCGAGATCGCGCCGTTGATCATGAAGTAATTGCCGCTCTCCCAGCTCAAAGCCATCGTCGGGTGGGAGTGGACCTCCACGTTGTCGTAGTAGTAGCGCGTCACGTCCTCCGCGATGTGCATGCCGAACGTGTGGAAGCCCATCGCGAGGTTGACGTGGCCGAATCGCTCTGTGTCCACGCTGGGCCACACCTGCGACTGCGGCAGGTTCTTCGACGGGTTGGTGTCGAGCCACGCATGGTTGGCGATGGCGTACCTGTCAGGCCACGCCATGTAGCCCTCAAGTATGTCCAGCTCGTCAACGCCGGCATACTCGGCCTTGTTGTCCGCGTAGTTGTCGGCCGTGAGCGTCCAGAACGCGGGCCACATGCCCGGCGTCGGCGGCAAGAATATGCGCACCTCGAAATACTGCTCGCGCCCGCCCTGCGTGCGGAAGCCGGAGCCGTCCATCGCCAGCGAGGACAGGAAGCCGGTCGTGGCCTTCTGGTTCCATCTGGCGTTGGCGCTGTCGTAGTCGTCGCCCCGGTACGTCGTCGTAATCTGCATGTACTCGCCGCCGGCGATGCTGAACGGGTCATACGGCCCGCCGTAGTTCTCGAACGTCGCGTAGCCGAACTGGCCGCCCTGGCGCTCGTCGGGCTTCACGGAGGCGTATGTCGTCCCCTCGCCCGAGAGGGATATGGACGGCATGGCCTTAAAGTCGTCCGAGAATGTGACCGCCATGCCCTCCGTGACGGGGTTCTCGGGCGCTGCCGCGAGGCCCGCCTTCCAATCGATGCCGCCCAGATTGTAGAGCTGCAGGTAGCAGTCGTCAAGGTCGCCGCCGCCGGGCCCCCACACGCGTATGCGTAGCGTGATTGGCCCCTTGGGGTACTCGTCCGCCGGGAACGTCACGACGCCGCGCCCGTCCTCGAGCTGGATGATGCCGCCGATCGCGACCCTCGTGCCGTTCGGCGTCGCGTCGCCCTGCTTCTGCGCGAACACGGACGCCGTGCGGCCGCCGGGGCAGATGAACTCTATCTCCGTGTCGCCGCTGATCTCAGCGCGGTACGCGGGCCGAATGACGGACGTCCTGCCGTCTATAAGCCCCAGCCCGTCGTTGCGCGCGGTGACTGTGATGGCGCGGTAGCGCGTCGGCTCCTCGCCCTCCTCCGGCTC
This sequence comes from Clostridiales bacterium, assembly GCA_031263625.1. Classification (GTDB taxonomy): domain Bacteria; phylum Bacillota; class Clostridia; order WRLR01; family WRLR01; genus JAISFK01. Next base: position 1,075 of record JAISFK010000503.1, on the reverse strand, counting down.
GGCCGGGGACTGCGGCACGATCCGAATCGTGCCCGTGTACGCCGTGTACGACTCCGAGACGGCGAACACGATCTCGTCCGCCGCGCTCCCGGCGGCGAAGGCCGCCCCCGACACGACTTCTATGCCATCCGGCGCCTCAATGTCGTATATCCCCGACAGCGCCTGCGCCGCCGCGTTCTTGAGTATGCGGATCGAGGCGCTCTGCCCCGCCGTCACGCTGATCCGCGCGGTATCAGCGCTAAAGGCCGGGTAGTCCGGCCCATGCGCCGCATAGCCTATCTGAATCTCGCCCGCGGACGCCCTGGCCGCGGGGTCGGCCTCGTTCTGGCCCGCCGACGTCGCCACGAGCCTGACATAGCGCGCGCGGCTCGGCGCGAAATTGGCCTCGCGCCACGCGCCGGGCACGTTCGGCCACTCGCCCTCGTACACCTTGGCCCACGCCTCGCCGTCCTCGCTGGCCCACACCTCGTGGCCCATTATGCGGGCCGTCCACTCGCCGCCCGCCAGAAAGTAGCGGAGCTGCGTCACGTTGTCGTACGCCTCGCCCAGGTCGATGGCTATCCACTGGGGCAGCTGCTCGTCCGGCGACGTGCACCACTTCGTGCCTTCGATGCCGTCAACCGCGTTCTCGGGGCCCTCGCCCCAGCTGCCGCCCGTGTAGCTGGACGCCGTGGCCGTCAGGCTCCCGGACGGCACGTACTCCAGCTCGCCCTGAATGAGCGCCTCTACAGTGACCTCGAACGTCGCCTCGAAGCTTCGCCAGGCCACCGTTACCAGCTGTGCGCCCGGCGCCGCGCTGTTGTAGCCGCTCAGCCGGTACTCGCCCGCGCCCAGCTCGCGCGCCGTGCCGTCGCTGAACGACGCGATGACGGAGAGGCCGGCCGCGTCAAGCGGCTCGCCCGCGACATACGCCGTCTTGGCCGGCGGCGACGCGAGCGCTATGCCCGTGGGCAGCGCGGCGGGGATCCCTTCGCCGACGTAGCCCACTTTGATCTCGCATATTTCGGCGATGCTGTCCGGCCCGGTGTTCCCCTCGTCGTCGATCACCTTGCGCGCGGACGTCGCCACGAACTTC
>JAISFK010000280.1 GCA_031263625.1 Clostridiales bacterium | reverse complement strand
AGCTGCTGGCCTATTTTAAGGCCGCCGGCACGGGCGCCGACCCCGACGCCCCGACGGGCCTGAGCCCGTGGATCGAGCTGTGAGCGCCGTTGCGGGGGCGGCTGCGGGCGCCGCCATGGGCGCGGCGGCGGGCACGGCTGCGGGGGCGGTTATGGACGCCACTATGGGCGCGGTTGCGGGCGCCTCGCGAAAGCTGGACGTCTACGCGATCGGCGAGCTCAACGCCGATCTGGTGCTGGCCGGGCTGAACGCCATCCCGCCGCTGGGGCGGGAATACCTGTGCCGGGAGTCGGCGCTGCTGCTGGGCAGCTCGACGGCCATCTGCGCCTGCGTCATGTCCTCGCTCGGGCTGAAAACCGGGTTTGTGGGCGCGCTCGGCATGGACGCCTTCGGGGACGTCTGCCACGCAACTCTCGGCCGGTACGGCGTGGACACGGCCCGCGTGCGCCGGGACGCGGCGCTCCGCACCGGCCTGACCGTCTGCCTCAGCGTGGGCGGCGACCGCGCCATGGTGACGCACCTTGGCAACACCATAGACTGCGTGGCGGCGGGGGACATCCCCGAAGCGGTGCCGGAGGAGGCCCGGCATGTCCACATTGGCTCGTTTTTCCTCAACCGGAAGCTTGCCGTCGGCCTGCCCGCCTGGCTGGAGCGGGCCAGGGCGAAGGGGATGACGGTGTCGCTGGACGCGGGCTTTCAGGAGGCGCAGGACTGGGACGGCGGGCTGTCCGGCGTGCTGCCGCTCGTGGACGTGTTTTTCCCCAACAGGGAGGAAGTGCGTGGAATCGGCCGCTCGGACGACACGCTGGAGGCGGCGCGCCGCGTGCGCGCGATGATGCGGGGAGGGGCGCTCGTGGTCAAGCTGGGAGCGGACGGGGCGCTCGCGATCTCGGAGGACGGCGAGCTGCGCCGCGAGGCGTACCCCGCTACAGTCGTGGACACCACCGGGGCAGGGGACAGCTTCAACGCGGGCTTCCTGCACGCATGGCTGGCGGGCAGGCCGCTGGACGCCTGCCTCTGCTACGGCAACGCGGCAGGGGCGGTTTCGGTGGGGCGCATGGGCGGCACGAGCCGCTGCCCGACGCTCGGAGAGGTTGAGCGCTGCATCCGGCTGGGCCGGGCGGGCGAGCCGTGATCCGGCGGCGCTCGCGCCGGCGCGGCCTCCGTGCCGGCGGCGTAAAATATCACTAACTGCGGATTGGCACTATACTCGTGTTCGATTAGAAATTCCGACCGCAATTTGCGGTCGGACAGAGGAAACGAGTATTGCTGACTCGCGTTTATGGTAAATTTAAATGCTCGTCAGCATATCTTGCAAGGCGCGGGAGGCTTTTTTAGAATGTTCAAGTACAGCGAGCTTATGCAAGCGCTGAAAGCGGAGATCGAGAGCCTTCCTCCCGGCGCAAGGCTGGCCACGCGGCAGGCGCTGCAGGAAAAGTACCGGTGCGCGCGCACGACGGTTGACAGGGCGGTGGCCGAGCTGGCCCGCGAGGGCTATGTGGTGTCGCGCCAGGGCTCCGGCACTTACGCGGCCGGCCGCGGCGGAAGCGGTGCCGGCGGGATTGGCAACGGCGACAGAGGGAACGGCGGCGACAGAGACGGCCGCAGCGGGAGCAACGGCGGGAACGGCGACGGAAGCGGTGCCGGCGGCTATGCCGCGCGCGAGGGCAACGGCTACGGCAATGGCTATGCCGCGCGCGAAGGCAACCGCCATGATAGCGGCCATGGCAACGGCTATGCCGTGAGCGAGGGCGGCAGCCGCTATGCCGTGAGCGAGGGCAACGGCGCCGGCAACCGCGCCGACAGCCTTGGCAGCCGCGCTGGCGGCGGCAACGGCAATGGCGCCGGCGAGCATGGGCAGGATCTGTCCTGGGCGCTGATCACCCCCGACGTGATGAACAGCATTTACACCGCGATTCTGCGCGGCATGTGCGACATCGGCCACCGGCACGGCATCGGCGTGCAGATCTTCAATACCGACAACGACGTGCCGAGGCAGCACGGCATAATACGCCGCCTGGTCGAGGGGCGCTGCGACGGCGTCGTGCTCGTGCCGGCCATCGACAGGGGCGGCCAGGAGGACGCGTGCCGCCTGCTCATTGAAAGCCGCGTGCCCCTTGTCTTTTGCAACCGGCGCGTCGAGGGGATCCGGGAGGCGCCGCTCGTCTGCTCCAACGGATACTACGGCGGCTACCTTGCCACGAGGCACCTGCTGGAAATGGGCTACAGGAAGCCGGCCTTTTTTGACATGAAGACGTACAGCGTTTCGCTGGAGCGCTACTACGGCTACGTGGCGGCCGTCATGGAGGCAGGGTTGCCGCTCGACAGCCGGCGCGTCGTCCTGAACGGCGACTTCGGCGCGGAGCGGCACGGCTATGGCGAGGTCGCGGCCATGCTGCGCCTCGCCGACCCGCCGGACAGCGTTTTCTGCGCGGGGGAGATGTTCGACATGCCCCTGCTGGACGGCGTGTACAGGGCCGTGGCCGACGCGGGGCTGAAAATTTCCGGCGACGTCGGCGTGATCAGCCACGACAACTCGGCGCTCTGCCTGCGGCAGATCCCGAACACGACCGCCGTGTCCTACCCGGCATACGAGTCCGGGCTCAGAGCCGCCGAGATGCTCTACGGGCTGATGGGCGGGGCGCCGCCCCCGGACGGCGGCCTGTGCATCCTGCACCCGGAGCTGGTCGTGCGGGAGAGCTGCCTGGGGCCGCAATAGCGAGCCGGGCAGTCCCGGTCAAAGCGGCAGGCGCTGGCTCGGCGCCAGCCAAAGCGGCGGATGCCGGCGCGGATCAGGCGAAAGCGGCGCATGGCCTGGGCGGCGCCGGTCGGACCGGCCCGCGCGGAGAGGGAGGCGATATGGCAAAACGAATTGGGTTCATCGGATACGGCCTGCGGGCGCACACGATGATGCAGGCGTTTCGGAACGTGGAGGCCGACATGGAGGTCGCCGCCGTCGCCGACCCGCGCTGGGAGCAGATCCGACGGGAGAGGGAGGGCGACCCGTATTTTGCCCATGCCGCGTATGCGGAGAGCGCGGAGCGGATCCTGGCCATGGACGGCCTGGACGGCGTGTTCGTCGGCACGCGCTGCTCGACCCACGCCCAGTACGCGGCAATGGCAATCCGGGCGGGGCTGCCGCTTTTTTTGGAGAAGCCGGCGTGCGTCAGCCGCGAGCAGCACGCCATGCTGGCCGAGGCCGCGGCGGGGCTGCCCGATCGGACGGTCGTGTCCTTCCCGCTGCGCTTCGCGGCGATTGTCCGGCAGATGAAGCGCCTGCTGGACAGCGGCGAGCTGGGGCCGATCACGCTGGTGCAGGCGGTCAACAACGTGCCATACGGCAGCGTATATTTCCACAGCTGGTATCGCGACCCGGCCGAAACCGGCGGCCTGTTCTTGCAGAAGGCTTCCCACGACATCGACTGCGTTTTCCACCTGCTGGGCGGGCGCCCGGCAATGGCGGCGGCCATGGCCGCCAAGCTTTATTTTAAGGGGGACAGGCCGGCCGGCCTGCGCTGCGCCGACTGCGGCGAGCGAAAGTCCTGCGCGGAGAGCGACTATTCCGTGTCCAAGCGCCTGCGCGAGGAAGTCACGGGGGAGATGTGCTGCTTCGCGGAGGACGCGGGCAACGAGGACACGGCCGCGCTCCTGCTGCGCGCCGAGAGCGGGGCGATCGTGACGTACTCCCACAGCTTTGTCGTGAAGAAATCGGCGGGGCGGCGGGGGGCGCGCTTTGTCGGCACCGAGGGCTGCGCCGAGTTTGATTTTTACTCCGGGGAGCTGAGGCATGACAGCTACCGCGTCGGCCACACGGCCACGCACCGCTTCGCGCAGCCCGGCGCGGCCCATTGGGGCGGCGACGAGGAGCTGGCGCTGGCGTTCATGGACGTGCTGGACGGCAAGCCCTCCGCGGCGCCGCTGCGGGACGGCCTCGACAACGCGGCCTGCTGCCTGGCGGCGAGGGAGTCCGCAGAGGCGGGCGCATTTGTGGCGGTGGACGGCGGCTCGCGTGGCGCCGATCTGCGGGTTGCCGCTTCGCTGGCCGCTGGCGCCGTTCAAGCCGCCGGCCCGCAGGCTGCCGCTCCGCAGACCGCAAGCCCGCAGGCTCGCGGGGAGGGGAGGGATGCTGCTGATGGCCGGTGATTTTATGTATAGCTTCCGATTTGCCGGCGACCCGTCTTTCGCGCCGGAGCGGGACGCCCGCGACCTCGCCCGCTTCGCGCGGGAGGCGCTTGTGGACGACGTCGCGGTGTTCATAGAGCCGCAGGATCTCAGCACCGGCCATATGGCGCCGGAGGAGCTGGAGCCGTTCGCCGCCTGGCTGGAGCGGCTGGCCGGCGCGCTGCGCCCCGAGGGCGTGACGCTGTCGGTCAACCAGTGGCATACGCTCATGCACTGCGATCTCGGCCAGGCCATGCGGCCGGGGCAGGCGTTCGCGAGGATGGCGGACGCGGAGGGGCGGGCCGCCCAGGCGTGCGTCTGCCCGCTCGACGAGGCGTGGCAGGATTATTTCTGCGCCTGCTTCGCCCGCATGGCGAGGCTTGGGCCGCGCTTCCTGTGGGTGGAGGACGATTTCCGCTACCACAACCACGCGCCGCTCTCCTGGGGCGGCTGCTTCTGCGACGCGCACATAGCGCTATACTCGCGCAAGGCCGGCAAGGCGCTGGGGCGGGCCGAGTTTCTGGCCGGCGTCCTGGCGCCGGGCGAGCCGCACCCGTATCGGCGGATATGGCTGGAAACGTGCCGGGAAACGCTCGAGGCTGTGGCCGAAAAGCTGGGGCGGGCTGTGCGGCGGGCCGATCCGGACGCCAAGGTGGGGCTCATGAGCTCCGCGCCCTACATGCACTGCGCGGAGGGGCGGCGCTGGGGGCCGCTGCTGGAAAAGCTGGCCTGCGGCCGGGCCATGGCCGACCGCGTCCACCTGCCCGCCTACGCCGAGCGCGTGCCGTCGGAGTACATGCGGCTGTTCAACATGGTGTCCATGCAGACGCGCTGCTTCATCCCGCCGGAAACCGAGGTCTACCCAGAGCTTGAGAACTATCCCTATTCGCTGTTTTCCAAGTCCCGCGCCTTCACGCGCTTTCAGATGCTGGCGGCGATGCCGCTGAACCCGGACGGGCTCCTGATGAACCTGTTCGACCTCAACGGCAACGGCGTCGTCCACGGCGAGGGGTTTGCCGGGATGCTGCGCGGCGCCAAGCCGTTCCTGAGCCGGATGCGGGACAGCGGGGTGTTCGCCCTCCCGCCGCAGGGCGTCCGGGTGCTGTGCCGCGAGGACGCCTCCGCGACGCTGCGCGTGGGGAATAGTTGCGCTGACGGCGGCGGGAGCGACGCGGGCGACAACGGGAACGGCGCGGGAAGCGGCGGCGAGAACGGAAGCGCCGGCAGCTATGGCGGCGGCATGGCCGCCAGCGCTGGCGCAGGCGGGAACGGCTGGAGCGACGGGAACGGCGAAAGCGCTGGCTCGGATGGCTTCGGCGGCGCGAACAGCGGCGGCGCTGTCAGCGTTGCGGGCGCCGCAGCCAGCGCCTCCCTGGACGGCCTGTGCCCGCGCGAGGTGCTGTTCGCCGGGCTGCTGCCCGCGTTTGGCATCCCGTTCGCGTATGAGGGCGGCGCCCCTCCGGCGGGCGGCGCCGTCGCCGTTTCCGGGCAAGCTTTGCGCGGCCTGGGCGAGGCTGGGGCGAGGCGCCTGTTTGAGGAAAATTTCGTGCTATTGGACGGCGAGGCGCTGGCGACGCTGATAGACATGGGGCTCGGCGCCTTGGCCGGGGCGCGCCGGGCGCGGTGGATGCGGCAGAACACCGGCGAGTTCACGTTCGAGCAGAGCGCGGAGTGGGACGGCCCCCAGCCCCGCCGCGCGTCGGCCTGCCTGCTGTTCTGCGACGCGCTGCGCGTGGAGTACGAGGCCGGCGCCCGAGTCGAGGCGCTGTCCTGGTTTTACAATGCCAAGCGGGAGCGGGTCTGCCCGGCGCAGGCCGTGGCCAACGGGCGTGCGCTGATCTTCCCGTTTGGCTCTTTTGGCGGCCCGACGGACATCCCGGCCATGCTGCTCAACCCCATGCGGAGGGATCTGCTGCAAGAGGCGCTGGCGGCGCGGGGTCCAGCGCCGGTCGCCTTCCCAATGCTGGAGGGCGCGGCCAATCTGATCCCGTATGCGTATCGCAGGGGCGCGGAGCAGTTCCTGTACCTGGTCAACGCGGCGGGCGATCCGGCGGAGGATCCCGTGCTGCGGCTGCCCGCGCCGCCTGCGGGAAGCGCCCGCGCGGGCGCCGCGTCCGGCAGTCCGGGGGCTGCGGGCGAAGCGCCGGCCCCGGCTGGCGCCGCCGCGCGCGCGATCGCCTCGTGGGCGCCGGAGGGCTTCGCGCCTTTCGAGCCATGCGGCGGCGGGCGCTGGCGGCTGCGGCTCACCATCCCGCCCATGGAGGCGGTTCTGCTGAGCTGGTCGGATGCATAATTATCAATATAATCAGTAAATAATCACTAAATTAACGAGGCGGTGTGTTTTTTATGAGCGGTCCAAAAATAGTCTTTATCGGCGCGGGGAGCCTGTCGTTCGGCATCCCCACATTCGGGGATCTGTTCACGGAGCCGGAGCTGGCGGGGGGCGCCTTGTCGCTCGTGGACATTGACCCGGAAAACCTCGATCGGATGCATCGCCTGGCGCTGAGCATGAACGAGGCGTCCGGCATGAATCTCTCCATCAGCAAAACCGCCGAGCGGCGGGAGGCGCTGCCCGGCGCCGACTATGTGGTCTGCAGCCTGGCCATCGAGCGCTGCGAGCTGTGGAAGCAGGATTTTCGGATCCCGCTGGCCCACGGCATCCGGCACTGCCTGGGCGAGAACGGCGGGCCGGGGGCGCTGTTCTTCGCGCTGCGCACCATCCCCCTGCTTCTGGACATCTGCCGGGACATGGAGGAGCTGTGCCCGAACGCCTGGCTGCTCAATTTCAGCAACCCGGAGAGCCGCATCGTGCTGGCCGTGAACAAATACACGAGCATCCGCTGCGTCGGCCTGTGCCACGGGCTGTTCATGTCGCGCGCGGACATAGCCAAAGTGCTGGTGCGCCAGCCGGATAGCATCGAGGTCGTTGGCGCGGGGCTCAACCACTTCCAGTGGATCACGAGCGTCCGTGACGCGGCCAGCCGCGAGGATCTGTACCCAAGCCTGCGCAGGATGGAGGCGAATTTCGACCCCGGCTTCCGGCCGCTGACGCGCAAGCTGTTCCGCGCTTTCGGCCGCTGGCCCACCTGTTCCGACGACCATATGGGCGAATACCTGCCATACGGCTACGAGGCGGGCATGGAGGGCTACGATTTTGACGCGGACGAGCGCGCGCGGGCGCGGACGAAGCGCGAGGTCGAGGACGCGCTGGCCGGGCGCGGCGACGTGCGCCGCTGGCTGAAGAAATCCGGCGAGAAGGCCGTCGAGGCCATCGCGGCGCTGCACACGGGGGCGCGGCGCTACATCCCGTCGGCCATCGTGTACAACCAGGGCGCGATTCCTGATCTGCCCGCCGATCTGGCCGTGGAGGTCCCCGTCCTGGCGGACAGGGACGGGATCCACAGGGTGGCGGTCGATCTGCCCGTAGAGCTGACCGCCCTGCTGGCCGCCCCGGCCGCAGCCCAGCGGCTGTCCGTGGAGGCCGCCGTCGCCGGCGACAAGCAGGCCGCCATGCGGGCGCTGCTGGCCGACCCGGCCATAGACAGCACGGAAGCGGCCGCAGGGCTACTGGACGAGCTGTGGGAGATCAACAGGCCGTACATCAGGCCGTGCGCCACCCGGCATGCCGGGCCGCGCGTCGGGCCGCGCGACTGCGGGAGCAAAGGGGGGCGCCCATGATGCCTGCGACGCCAATCACGCCCGCGCCGCCCGCGGCGCCTGCGACACCCGCAACACCTGTGACATCTGGAGCACGCATGGCGCCTGCGCCGACCTCGACGGCCGCAACGCCAATCACGCCCGCGCCGGCTGCGGCGCCCGCGACACCCGTAACACCTGTGACATCTGGAACACGCATGGCGCCTGCGCTGACCTCGACGGCCGCAACGTCAATCACGCCCGCGCCGGTTGCGGCGCCTGCGGCATCCGTAGCGCCAGCGCAAGCTGCGGCGCCCACGATACACGGCTACATCTGGGAGCAGCCCGCGATCCTGGCCGGCATCCTGGAGAACCGGGAGGCCCTAGCCGCGCCATTTGCCGAGCTGTACGACAGAATCCGGCCGGATCGGCTGTACCTCGTCGCGAGCGGAAGCTCGCTCAACGCGGCGGCGGCCGCCGTGCCGCTCATGGAGGAGGCGCTTGGCATTGAGGCGACGCCCGCGCCCCCGTCAAACATGCCGCCCATCCGGGGGCAGCGCCCGCTCGTAGTGTTTGTTTCGCAGGAGGGGCGCTCCACGAACATTTTGGCGGCGATGGAGCGGCTTTCGGGGCGCCCCATGGCCGTGGTGGTTTCGCGGGAGGACTCCCCTGCCGGCCTGCGCTGCCCCGCCCGCGTTCCGCTGGCCTGCGGCGACGAGCTGGTCGGCCCCAAGACCAAGGGCTACGCCGCGACGGTGCTCACGCTCTATATGCTCGCGCTCTCGTGCGCCCCGCGCGCGGAGGCGTGGCTTGAGCCGCTGCGGGCGGCCGTGGCGCTCCTGCCGGGCAACATCCGCGCCGCCGAGGCGTGGGTCGAACGGGCGGCGCCGGAGCTGAAGCGCATGAGCAAGTGCGCCGTGGTCGGCAAGGGCGCGGCCGCGATAGCCGCGAGGGAGGGGGCGCTAAAGCTCCAGGAAACCATCCATGTGGCGGCTGCGGCATACGACTTCGAGGAATTTCTGCACGGCCCTGCCTGCGCGCTGGACGCCGGCTACGCGGGGCTGTACCTCCTGCCGGATGAGACGGATCCCGACGCGGCGCGGGTGCGCGGCATGATCGAGTGGCACCGCCGGATAGGCTCGCCGGTGTTCGCGGCGGGCGGCTGGCAGCCGCCGGGGGGCGGCGGGCTGGACTGCGCCGCGCGCATGACGGGCGCGTGGCACGCGGACATATTCGCCCGCATGCTGCCCTGCCAGATGGCCGCCGCCAAAATCCCGGCCATGCTGGGCATCCAGGACGAGAAAATGCTGGACTTCCAGCGCATGGACGCGGAGCTGGGCATCAAGGCCAAATGCTAGTGACTTACAGGCGCATAACCGCAATAAATAGCAAGAAGTCAGCGCCTGCAAGTCACTATCGCCGCGCGGTTGAGCGCGGCGCGGGCGCGTCGCGCCCGTGAGGAACGGGGAAGCCGCGCTTTCCCGTTCCGACTTGGGTTGCGGGCGCAGCCCGCTTTATACTCGTGAGAGATTGGAAATACCGACCGCAATTTGCGGTCGGACAGAGGAAACGAGTATTACTGACTCGCGTTAATGGAAAATTCAAATGCTCGTCAGTATAGCAACTAAAACGTGGCGACCACTTTCATGAAGCGCTCCGGGTGGTCGGAGATCTCCCGGATGGCGCCCGGCAGGTCGGCGGCCGGCACGACGCGGGTCAGCAACGCCGACACGTCGGCCTCGCCGCCCGCGATGATGGACAGGGCCTCGCCGAGCTCGCTCGCGCCGCTCGTGCGCGCGCCGCTGACTGTGAGCTCCTTGCGGGTGATGATGGCCGTGTCGAGCGTGATCGCCGCCTTTGGCCAGCCGGTCAGCACGACGCGGCCCGCGTGGGACGCGATTTCCAGCGAGGCGGCGACCGCCTGCGCCGCCCCGGACGCCTCCATCACGGCTTCGGCCATGCGGCCGCCCGTGATGGCCGCGATCTCGCCAGCCAGCCCTGGGCCGGGGCGCAGCGCGTGCCTGACGCCCAGCGCCTGCGCGGCCTGCAGGCGCGATTCCAGCGGGTCGATCATGATGGGGACGGCGCCCGCGCGGATCGACGCCATCGCCGCGAGCAGGCCGATTGGGCCGGCGCCGCTGATGGCGATGCGCTCGCCCGCCTTGAGCGACGCGCGCCTCAGCCCGTGCAGGGCGATGGCCAGCGGCTCGGCCAGGGCGGCCCGCACCCAGTCCAGCCCCGGCGGCAGCCTGATCAGCATGTCGGCCGGATGGGCGAAGTACTCCGCCATGCCGCCGTCAACGTGGACGCCCAGCACCCGCAGCGCCTCGCAGCAGTTCGTGCGCCCGATGGAGCAGGGGTAGCAGCGCCCGCAAAACAGGTAGGGGTCAACGGCCACCGCGTCTCCCGGCCGGAAGCCTCTGGGATTTTGCTCGGGATCGCCGGGGACGGAAACTACCTCGCAGGCCAGCTCGTGCCCCAGCACGCGGGGGTATTTCACGAGCGGGTTGGCGCCCCTGAACGCGCCGATGTCGCTGCCGCAGACGCCGGCCGCCCGGACGCGCAGCAGCGCCTGGCCGGGGCCGGGCGTCGGTTCCGGCGCCTCCCGCAGGCCGATTTGGCCGGGGGATTGCAGATAGACTGTGATCATGCCTGTTCTCCTTTGCCCGAATTTGCGCCGCCCGCATCGCCGGGGCGAGGCCCATGCCCATGCGCTACAGCGCCAGAATGGCCGCCCACACGGCGTCGTCCACGGGGATGCCGCGCTCCAGGCTGTCGCGGCGCACGCGGAGCATCCGCTCGCTGGGGTAGCGGATTTCGCCGCCCTCGCCGGCCGGCGTGGACGCCTTGACGTCCCGCAGGACAGACTCGACGATCGCGTCGCCTCTCCCGC
>JAISFK010000179.1 GCA_031263625.1 Clostridiales bacterium | reverse complement strand
ATTTGCTGCGGCAAAAGGCGCGCGCTGGCGCAAGGCGGGAAAGCGCGGAGCGGCAAGGGCGCGGTCTGAGCTTTGCCGGGGCGCGGTTGCGTCGCGCGTATTCGATGCCTGAATATATGTGCGCACCCAATTTTTGGGCATATTGAATATATGAATATATATACGCGTATATTTTTGTGCAAATTGCTTGACAATGGCTCGCTATTAATATAAAATGCTGTTGTTTCGCCGCGCAGGAAAGGATTCTTCGCGGTATCGCATGCCTTGCATGATTCGTGTGTCTCGCATGCTTAGCTTTTTTTTTTGCGCATTGCGAGCGTCATTCTCTAGTTTGTACGTAATATTTAGGGCAGGGAGGTTTCAAATTGACGGACATCGTTGCGGCAAACAATAACGGCGGGAGAAAGCCCGCCGCACTGCGGCGCGCCGCGAAGGCGCTGGCGAGGGACAGATACCTCGTGCTGATGGTGCTGCCGGCGCTGGCGCTGCTGATCGTCTTCCGCTACATACCGCTCTACGGCGTCGTGGTCGCCTTTCAGGACTACAAGCCCGGCAATTCGTTTCTTGGGAGCGAGTGGGTGGGGCTGGCCAACTTCGCCGAGTTCATCAACGGGCCCTTTTTCGCCAGGCTCATGGCAAACACCTTCCTGCTGGGGTTCTACTCGCTGGTCGTCGGCTTCCCGCTGCCCATTTTGCTGGCGCTCTCTTTCAACGAGGTGCGGAACGGGCCGTTCAAAAAGATCGCGCAGACGGTTTCCTACCTGCCCTATTTCGTGTCAACCGTGGTCATAATCGGCATACTGAGGAATCTGATGGATTTTGACAACGGCATCATCAACGACATCGTCGCGGCGCTGGGCGGGGAGAGGATCAAGTTCTTCGCCAGCGCGGACTGGTTCAGGACGATCTACGTCGGCTCCGGCGTCTGGCAGTCGCTGGGCTACAGCGCGATCATCTACCTGGCGGCGCTGTCCGGGATCGACACGCAGATCTACGAGTCCGCGACCATCGACGGCGCCAGCAGGCTCCGCAAGCTCTGGCACATATCCCTGCCGGGCATCATGCCGACCGTGCTGGTCCTGCTGATTCTGAGCGTGGGCGGCGTGTTCGCGAGCGACGTGCAGAAGGTACTGCTCATATACACCCCCGCCTCCTACTCCACGTCCGACGTCATCGGGACATACATCTACAGGCGGGGCATCGAGAAAGCGGACTACAGCTACTCGGCGGCGGTCGGCCTGTTCACCAACGCCATATCGTTCGTGTTCCTGTTCGCGACGAACATGCTGAGCCGGAAGTTCGGCGAGAGCAGCCTTTGGTAATTTGGCAGGGGCGGCGCGGCAAGGGCAAACGCGGCAGTGGCATGCGGCGCGCGGATTATGGCGGGAGGATAGCGGATGGATAATATGGATAATAAGGAGGGCAGCAGGGTGATGACTACATGAAATCACGCAGAATAAACGGGGACTCGGTTTTCGGCTTCGCCAACTACGCGCTGCTGTGCGCGATGCTTTTCGTTATGCTATACCCGTTCTGGCACGTCGTAATGACGTCGTTCAGCGACATCAAGGCGCTGGCGGAGACCGGGAACGTGGGGTTTCTCCCAAAGGGCCTTTCGCTCAGGGGTTACAGAGAGCTGCTGCTGTACGACAGGCTCCCGCGCTACTTCGCCAACACGTTCCTGTATCTCGCGCTTGGCACGGCCCTGCGGCTGTTCATATCGGCGATCACGGGCTTTGCCATCTCCGTCAACCGCTTCTTCGCGAGGAAGTTCGTGACGATCGCGATGGTCGTCACGATGTTCGTGAGCGGCGGCCTGATCCCCACCTACATGCTGATCCGGGCGCTGAACGGCTTCAACACGGTCTGGGTCATGGTGGTGCCGGCGGCGCTGGACGTCTACACCTGCATTGTGTTCAAGACGTTCTTCCAGCAGCTGCCGGGGGAGCTGAAGGACGCCTCGGCCATCGACGGCGCCAACGATCTCGTGATGCTGTTTCGCATCGTGCTGCCGCTTTCAAAAGCGCTGCTCGCGACGTTCGCGATCTTCTCGATCGTCGGGTACTGGAACGAGTGGTTTTCAGCGCTGCTGTACCTCAGAAAGGCCGAAATGCACCCCATCCAGATGTTCCTGAGGAGCCTGCTTGTCAATATGGAGACAATGAAATCCGGCGCCAGCGCGACCAGCATGAACATTACCGGCACCGAGGTCCTGATGAACCTGAAAGTGGTGCGCTCGGCCTCCATCGTGGTCACGACGCTGCCCATTGTGCTGATCTACCCGTTCTTCCAAAAGCACTTCGCAAAAGGCATTATGGTGGGCTCCCTGAAAGGATAGCGAAAGGATAGCCGCTAGGCGGCAGTGCCAAATCTAGGGAAACAGGCAGGGAAACAGGCAGGGAAGCGAGCAGGGGGGCAAGGAAAGGAGGTGATGCGGGAGAGAACGGCGGATCCGAACGGCGAGCTAAAAAGGGCGGAAGGCAAAACTGCCCGGCATCAAACAGGCATTAGGCAAGACAGCAGGCAAGGCATAAACAGGCATTAGGCAAGACAGCAGGCAAAAGGCATCAGGCAGGCATGACAGGCATTAGGCAAGACGGCAAGCAAGGCATTAAGCAAGGCATCAAGCAAGTTGTTAAGCAAGTATTAAGCAAGGCATCAAGCAAATATCAAACAGGAAAAACAAGGAGGACATATCTATGCTGAAAAGAATACTGGTCGCGTCGCTTGCCCTGATGATCGCCCTGTCGGCGATGGCGGGCTGCGGAAGCGCGCCTGCCGAAACCACGACGGCGGCGCCTACTACGACCGCCACGACGGCTGCCGTCGCGGACGCGGGCGCCACGGAGGCGGCAGCAACTGACGCGGCGACAACGGAAGCGGCCGCCGAGCCCGCGCCATCATCGCAGCAGTACGAGTTCCCCTGGACGGGCGACCCCGTCACGCTCACGTACTTCTACGTCGATTTCAGCTACGCGGACATGGTCGCCGCCGACGGCAAGCTGATCGACGACGAGCTCAAAAAATTGATGGGCAACGTGACGATAGAAGACCAGTCCGTCAGCTGGGCCGACTACTCCACGCAGTCGGATCTTTTCTTCAGCTCCGGCGACCTGCCGGACATAATGGTGCAGGAGCGCAGGTACGCCACCCAGTACGGCAGCTCCGGCTACCTTCTGGACTATGCCAAGTATCTCGACTACATGCCGAATTACGTCGCGCTGGACGCAAAGTACCCGGCCACGTTCGTCAAGTCGGGCGACAGCATCATCGCCGTCCAGCAGACGCGCGACACGACCATCATGTCTATGGAGTGGATAGCCAACGGCTACTATACCAAGCAGGGCTTCAAGATTCCGACCACCTACGACGAGCTCTATGAGGTCTGCAAGCAGGTGAAGGAGCAAAACCCCGACTGCTATCCGCTGAACTTTTGCTGGAACGGCCTGGCCTTTAACGACTTCAACGTCAACGCGGGCAAGGGCAACTACATTTTCTACAACAACGACACGGAGCAGTGGGAATACTCGCTGACGAGCGAGCACTTCAAGGAATACGTGGCGTTCATGGCCAAGATGTACACCGAAAAGCTCCTGCACCCCAACCAGTACGACAAAGACTGGGGCGACCAGTGGCAGGGCATCATCACCGACCCCAAGGCGTGGTTCCTCTACAGCGGCTACAACGAGGTGAACGCAATGAAGGTTCCGGCGATGGTCGAGAAAGAGCCCACATTCTCCGTCGAGTACATGCTGCCCCCGACGGCCGGGGACAACCATGTGTGGATCCCCATCGAGGCGCAGCCCGGAACCGACACCCAGTTCATCTTCTCGTCGTCCAAGACGGCCAACCCGGAATTTCTGTGCGCCTTCATGGACTACATGCTGTCCGACGAGGTGGGCGTCCTTGTGAACTGGGGCGTCGAGGGGAAGACCTTCGAGGTCAACGCGGACGGCTCAAAGTCGTTCCTGCCCGATCTGATCCTGCCCAGCAACCCCAGCGTCGGCACGATCGACCCGATCAAGGAGCTGAGCCTGTACCCGCACTTCATGTGCAAGCAGTATTCCGTGCTGACGAAGAACGACTTCGACGCGATGCAGACTTTCCATGTTGACAGCGACTGCGGCGCAAGGGTGGCGAAATACGCCGACTACGTCGCGCAGAACCCCGGCAGCGCCAGATGGTTCCAGCCCGTGCCGGCACAGCTGACAGAGGCCGAGTCCGATCAGGTCGGCAGCACGATGACCGACATCAAAACGTTTGCCGACGAGCAGGTCGAGCTGTTCCTGACAGGCAACCGCGACATCGCGGAGTGGGACGCCTTCTTGGCTGAGCTCGCGGGCTTCGGCGACGGGCAGGCCATCGCCGACCTCTACAACAGCAAGCCGCAGGTCGTGCTCGTAAACGAATAGAGCGCGCATAGGGAGCGCGAGCGAGCGCAGTTGTGCCGCGCCGCGAGCGGGCGCGGGCCAAGCCGCGATATATTCCATGCCGGCAAGCGCGCCGCGAGCGGGCACGCGATAGCCTGAAAATAAACCTGCTGTGAAATCTATCTGCAAAACTAAAGGCGCGTTCTTCCCCGAAGGACGCGCCTTTGCGCAAAAGCCGTGCGGCAAATCCCCATTGAATTGCAGCGTCGCGGACATGCCATGAGCGCAGCATCGCGGACATGCCATGGACGCATAATGAGCGCGCTTGAACAAGCGCATTTGAAAAGGAGGCAGACATGGACAAACCGAACCATTTCCACGCGCGGCACTCGCTCAACGGCGCGTGGAGCTTTCGCACAGACCCCCTCGAAAAGGGGCTTGAAGAGCAGTGGTTTTGCATGGGCCCCGACTCGTTCGGGGCGAAAATACAGGTGCCGGGCGCCATACAGTCGCAGGACGGGGCGGCGTATCCGGGCCGATGCGACGCCCGGAGGACGAGGACGGCGCACGAGTCTTTTGGCGGCCTGGACCCCGACATTCCGATCACGCGCTCCGAATACAGGGGCGTGGCCTGGTACATGCGCGAGTTTTGCGCGCCGGACTTCGGCGCGGGCGACAGGGTGTGGCTCTGCATGGACGCCGTTCACCCGTCCGCTGTGGCCTGGATCGACGGGAGCAAGGCCGGGGAGCACCGCACCGGGCCGCTGGAGCCGTGCCGGCTCGACATCACGCGGCTGATCTCGCCGCGCGGGACCCACCGCCTGGCCGTCATGGTCACGGAGGAGGGCCGGCTGCTCCAGGGCGTCGTGAAATGGCCGTATTTCAGCGGCATATACAAGGACGCGTACCTGGAGGTGACGAAGGGGGCGCTGATCAGCGACGTCTACGTGCGGACTGACATCGTCGCCGGCGTCGCGAACGTGCAGGTCACGCTATCGGGCCGCGCGGCGGGCGCGGGCGATGGCGCGAGTGCGGGCGGCGCAGCGGGCGCGGGCAACACGGCGGGCGCAAGCAATGCGGCGGGCGCGAGTGGCGCGGGTGGCGCGGGCCATGCGGTGGACGCAGACAACACGGCGGGCGCGGCTGACACTGCGGATACGGGCGGCATGGCGGGCGCGGGCTGCGCCGTGTCGTGCGAGATCTTCGACAGCGGCGGCAGGCTCGTCGCAAACGCAAAGGGCTTGGCGCATTGCGCTGGGAGCGCCGCAGAGGCTGATGGCGCTGGCGCTACAGGCTGCGGGGGCGCAGCGGGCGCCGCTGGCACTGATGGCGCTGCAGATTGCGCAGGCGCAGATGACGCCTGTGGCTGCGGGGGCGCAGACGGCACAGCGGAATGCCGGATGGCTATCGCGGTGCCGGATTTCCGGCTGTGGGATCCCGACTCACCCTGCCTGTACACCTGCACGGTGCGGCTGATTAGCGGCGGCGACAGCGGTGGCGCGCTTGGCGGCGCCGGAAACAGCGCGGCCGAAAGTGGGTGCGGCGGTGGCGCACCCGGCGGCACCGCGCCCGGAGGCGGCGCTGCCAATAGCGATGGCGTTGCCATCGACGAGAGGACGCTGCGCTTCGGATTCAGGAGCTTCAGCCGCCAGGGCAAGCAGCTCTTTTTGAACGGCAAGCCGCTGTTCCTGCGCGGCACGGGGTTTGCCGGCGCAGCCGGGTTTCCGAATCCGGAGCCGGGGGCGGGCTCGGCCGGCTGGTACAGGCAAATCGTCGCGCGGGCGAAGGAATACGGCTTCAACTACCTGCGCTGGCACACCTACGCCATGGAGCCGGCCATGCTGGACGCCGCCGACGAGCTGGGGCTGCTCGTGCAGTCCGAGCTGTTCTCGCTCTTTTTCGAGACGGAGGAGGAGCGGGCCGTGACTGAGGAGCAGTGCAGGCTCATGCTGCTGAGGAACCGCAGCCGCCCGTCCGTCGCGTGCTTTGTCATGGGGAACGAGCACGACGGCACGAATCCCGCCTTCATCGGCCTGCGCGACTCCCTGTGCAGGATGGCCCGCCGCATGGCGCCCGGCGCGCTCGTGATGGACAGCGACGGGATCGCGACCGCCCCCTCCGCCAACGCCGGCCACGGCTTCACGGACATCGTGAGCGCGGGCCTGGACATTGGCATAGGCGGCGTGCTGGACATGGCCCCGGCCATCGCGGACATGGCGGCCAAGAACGAGAAGCCGTACATGATCCACGAGTTCGGCTACCCCGAAAGCTTTCCGCAGATCGCGGACATGCCGGAGTACACGGGCGGGACGCGCCCGTTCTGGATGGAGCACGCCAGGCGGTCGGCGAAAGCCAGCGGCCTGGAGGATCTGCTGCCCGCCTTCGCGGAAAACTCGCGCAAGCTGCATTTCCGAATCGTCAAGAAGGCCGTCGAGGACGCGCGCAAGGCGGACGGCCTGGCGGGCTACGGGCACTGGGGATTGTTTGACTTCGTTCACGAGAGCACCGGCCTTATGGACATATTCCTGCGCGACAAGGGCGGGTCGGCGGCCGAGTTCCGGAAGGCCAACGGGGAGCTCGCGCTGGCCATGACGCCCGCCTGCGACAGGTTCACCTGCTATCAGGGCGAATCCTACGGCTTCGACTTGTTTCTATCGAACCACAGCGGCAGGCCCCTGTACGGCCAGACGGTGGAATGGGAGCTGGCCGCGTGCGGCGAGGCGATCGACGCGGGCAGCGCGCGCTTTTCGGCCGGCGCTTTCGGCGTGACCGCCCTGGGCCGCCACTCGGCGAGGGGGCCGGCGCCCGGCGCGCCATGCGCCGCAGTTCTGAAAGCCAGCGTGAAGGGCGCCGGCGTCAGCAACGAGTGGAACGTGTGGTTCTTCCCGAAAGTCGAGAATCCCTCGTATGGCTCGCGGGTATGCGTATTCAAGGACGGCTGGCAGACGGCAGGCCGCCTGCGCTCCTTCTGCCCGGACTTCGCCATGATCGGCGAGGCGGCGCTGTGGGAGGCCGACGCCGGCGCCGGCGCCCTGCTGGTCGCGCCGCTGATCACGGACGCCGTGGCCGACTACCTGAAGCGGGGCGGCAGGGTGCTCCTGTTGCCCACCTACTACGTGAATGGCAACCCCGGCCTGCCCATGCTGCCCTCGTCGTTCGGGCCGATGCCGTCCTTCGCGGGCTCGGCGGGCGGCTGCGGCACGATGATCGCCAGCCACCCCGCGCTGGACGGCTTCCCCCACGAGGGCTGGTGCGACTACCAGTGGTTCGACCTGATCGGCGGGCAGAGGGTGCCTAGGCTGACCGTGCCGTTCCACCTGACGACCCCCGCCGTGTTCGACCTGGGCAAGTGGCCGGCCAAAATCCAGCCCATCATCCGGTCGATCCCCAACTGGAAGCAGTGCGACAGCCGCGCCTACCTGTTTGAGGCCGCAGTCGGGGCCGGGCGGCTGCTGGCCGCGTCCATGAGGCTGTTCGAGACTGTGTTCACGAACCCGGAGAGCGCCTGGCTGCTCGACTCCATGCTCAAGTACGCGACGGGCGACGGCTTTGAGCCGGCTGCGTCCATATCCGGCGAGCAGTTCGACGCCCTCAGGGTGCCTGCGGATCTGACCAGCCTGTAGCGCGGGGGTGCTTCACAGCGCTTCGCGGCCGCCCCCATGGCACCGGCCTGCGGGCGCAGATTTGCCGGGCGACGGCAGACAGCCGGCGCCCGGCGCGGTGGCGCTGTCGGCGCATGGGCATGGCAAGCGCAGCAGGAGCGGCGGGCAGGCGGAACTGGCGGCGCAGGGAGGGAGGGCGGCGCCCCATGGCATCGGCGGTTTGCGGAGTTTGCGGGCGCGGGCGCATGGCTCGCGCTCGGCGAGCTCGCCCCATATGATGCGCCGGCCCTCGCGAGCCGCAAGACGCAGGGCCGCCGGCCCGCCGCCCGCCAAATACATGGCATGGCGCGGCGGGCCGGCGCCCGGCGGCGCGGCTTGCCAGCAAAAACTCACGCTGGCGCGCGAAAGCCCGCCCATCCGCTGAAAAGTCTGAGAAACAAGCTGAGAAACAGGCTGAAAAGCGCGTTTTGGCATGTCTTGTTTGTCAAAACAGGATGCGAGAACAATGTAGCATTGCAAACTATTCAGGTGTCAGGACAGGCGCGCGTCAGCGCGTTTTTGGGGTCTGCATGCGCAGGTAGTCTTTTAGCCCATTTTGCAGTATTAGCGGGCATAGGCAGCGGCGGTGGAATATACACCGCGTTCGCGCTGTGGTTCTGGAAGAAATAACGTGCAATATCCAGAGTCTTGATGTATGATTGAACAAATCAGGACAAACGAGATATGGCTAGAAATTACATAAAATGACAAGAAATGACCAGAAATGAGGTATGCGAAATGGCGAGCGGCGCGGCAAATAGCGCAACGGGCGATGTGGCGAACGGCGTGGCGAATGGGGCGGCAAATGGTGCAACAAGCGATTTGACAAACGACGTGGCA
>JAISFK010000086.1 GCA_031263625.1 Clostridiales bacterium | reverse complement strand
CCGGCTTTCGCCGCGCCCGCCCGTCCTCTATCGCGTACACCGTGTCGGCCGCTGACATCGTGGACTCGCGGTGCGAGATTAGGACGGCCGCCCGCCCCTCCGTGCCCTCCCGCAGCGATTTCAGCACCGCCCCTTCGTTCAGGCTGTCCAGATTGCTCGTCGGCTCGTCGAGCAACATGAGCGGCGCGTCCCGCAGGAAGGCGCGCGCGAGCCCCAGCCGCTGGCGCTCGCCGCCGGAGAGCGTCGAGCCCAGCTCGCCGACCTCGGTGCCGTAGCCGCGCGGCAGCGACATTATAAAATCGTGGATAGACGCCTTCCGCGCCGCCGCCTCCACCTCGGCGTCCGAAGCGCCCGGCCTGCCAAGGCAGATATTCGCCCTTATGCTGTCGTGGAACAAGTCCGTGTCCTGCGACACGAGGCTCATAAGCTCTCGCAGGCGCGACGTCGCGATCTTTGACACGGGAACGCCCGACACGAGCAGGGCGCCCTCCGGCACGTCCCAAAACCGCATGAGCAGCTTGAGGAACGTGGACTTGCCGGATCCGCTTTTGCCGACTATGCCCGTGATCCCGCGCTTGGGGATGTCCAGCGTCAGCCCGCGCAACACGTCGCCGCTACCGTTGCTGCCACCCTCGTCGATGCCGCTGGTGCCGCCGTTGCCGATGCTGGCGCCGGTGCCGCTGGCACTGCCGCTACCGCTGTCGGTGCTACTACCGCTGGCGCTGCCGGTACTATAGCCGCTACCGCTGCCGATGCTGTTGCCGATGCCGCCATAAGAGAACGCGAGCTCCCGGCTCGCGGCGCCGTCGAAGCCCGGCTCCGCGCCGTCCACTATGTCCGCCGTCTCCGGCTGCTCGCTCAGCAGGCTCAGGACGCGCACCCCCGCCGCGAGTGTCGAAGGGAGATCGCGCGAAAGGTTCGCCAGCGCGAGGGCCGGCCCGAAGGACGAAAACACCGCCACGGCCGGGATGATCGCTGCGGCCGGGCCTGCGATGGCGCCGCCCTGGCGCAACAGGAACGCCGCCGCGACCGCCAGAAGCGCGAAGCACGGCGGCATGAGCCCCGCAATCGCCGCGACGGCGCCCTCGCGCCCGTTCAGGCTGCGGCGCAACCCGTCCATCCTGTCGCTCTTTTCGGCTATGCGCGCCGTGCGCTCGCCGCCGCGCCCCAAGCGCGCGAGCTCGGCTATGCCGCGCAGGCTGTCGAGGTAAAACGACGAAAAGCGCCCGGCCTCCTCGCGCAGGCGCGCGCTGTCGCCGCTGACGGCGCGGATGCCGAGGGCCGGCAGAAGCAGGCCCGCCGCAGCGTAGCCGGCGGCGGCGATCAGCGCGTAGACCGGGTGGTACGCCCCGACAAACGCCGTCGCTGCGAGCGAGGCGATCAGCGCGATGGCCGCAGGCGACACTGTGTGGGCGTAAAAGACCTCCAAGAGCTCGATGTCGCCCGTGATCAGCGTGATCAGGTTTCCGCGCTCCTTGCCGTCGAGCTTTGCGGGGCACAGCCGCCTCAGCGCCTCAAACACGCGCTCCCTGATCAGCGCGAGCAGCTTGAACGCGATAAAGTGGTTGCATGTCTGCTCGCCGTAGCGGAACGCGCCGCGCAACAGGCCGCAGGCGGCGGCCGCAACGATCAGCCCCGCCAGGCCGATCGGCGCCGCGCCGATCGGCTGCGAACTGGATGCAATCGGCTGCAGGCCGGGGCCGATCGGCTGCGGGCCGGCCGGCGCCAGACCGCCGGCGGCGCTAAGGATCGCGAAGGCGCCGATGACCGGTATGGCCATGGCGCACAGGCTGCCGAGGACGCCAAGCAGGATCGCCAGGCACATGACGCCGGACAGCGGCTTCACAAGCAGAATGAGCTTGCCCATGATCTTCATTCGGTTTCGCCTCCGTTTTCAAGTGCCGGCTCCGCGCCCGTGGCCGCAAGGCCGCCCGTTCGCTCGCCGCCAGGTTCTGCCGCTTCTGCCGTTGCCGCTTCGGGAGTCTGGCGGCTGGCCGCGCCGCCCTGATCGGTCGGTTCCGTTCCCGTAGCCGCGCCCGGCCCAGCATATGTGGCACTTTGGCCAACCGTTGCCGTTTCTGGCGCAAGGCAGGCTACAACTCCAGGCTCAGCGCCCGTTCCAGCCGGGGCCGCTTCTGGCGCTCGGCTGGCCTCACCGCCAGGTTCTGCCGCTTCTGCCGTTGCCGCTTCGGGAGTCTGGCGGTTAGCCGCGCCGCCCTGATCGGTCGGTTCCGTTCCCGTAGCCGCGCCCGGCCCAGCATATGTGGCACCCTGGCCAACCGTTGCCGTTTCTGGCGCAAGGCAGGCTGCAACTCCAGGCTCAGCGCCCGTCCCAGCCGGGGCCGCTTCTGGCGCTCGGCTGGCCTCACCGCCAGGTTCTGCCGCTTCTGCCGTTGCCGCTTCGAGAGTCTGGCAGCTGGCCACACCCGGCCCGACATATGCCGCGCCCGCGCCCGGCTGGCCGCCCCCCGCAGCGGCGTAGCGCTCAAGCTCGCGCTGCTCGCCGAACAGCCGCGCGTATTTGCCGCCGAGCGCCATCAGCTCCGCGTGCGATCCGGATTCCGCGACGGCGCCGCGATCCATGAGGCACACCCGCCCGGCGCCGGCGACATTCGCCAGCCTGTGCGTGATGAGCAGCACGCACGCCGTTTCCGCGAGCTCGCGAATGGCCCCCATGATCGCGGCCTCGCTCTCCGAGTCGATGTTGGACGCGGCCTCGTCGAAGATGTAGGCGCCGCCGCCGCGCAGGAGCGCGCGGGCTAGGCAGAGCCTTTGCCGCTGCCCGCCCGACAGGTTCGAGCCGCGCTCGGCCACCTGCGCGCCCAGCCCGCCCCTCGGCGCGAAGAAGTCCCAAATGCGCGCCATCTCAAGCGCGCGGACCAGCTCGCCGTCCGGCGCGCCCGGCCTCGCGAGCCGCAGGTTCTCCGCGACGCTGCCCGAAAACACGTAGCCGTCGTGCGGCACGAGCGTCACATGCTCCGCAAGGCTCGCGGCGCTTATGTCCCGCAGCTCCGTCCCTGCGACCAGCACGGAGCCGCCGTAGCCCCGCCTCCCCCCGGACAGGATGGCGGCCACCGTGCTCTTGCCGCTCCCGGATTCGCCCACGAGCGCCACGAGCCCGCGATCGAGGACGAGCGACACTCCGCTGACGGCAGGCCGATCCGCGCCGGGATACGCGAACGACAGTTCGCGCAGCTCTATGGGCAGGCCGCCGCCCGGCACGGTCTTCTCGCCGGCCCTCGGCGCCTCCATGTCCAGCAGCCGGAACATGCGCCCGCTCGCGGCGACGCCGTTCATCGAAACATGGAACAGCGAGCCGAGCTGCCTCAGCGGGATGAAAAACTCGGCCGACAGCAGCGTTATCGCCAGAGCGCCGGAAAGGCCGACGTCCCCGCGCGCGAACGCGAGCGCCCCCAGCGCGACGCCCGCCGCCGCCCCGCCGAACGCCACGATGTCCATGACGACGACGGACGCGAGCTGCATGCGCAGTATGCGCATCGTGGACAGGCGGAACGCCTCCGCCTCGCGGGCCATGTCCCCCTGCCGCGCCCCGTCCGCGCCATAGGCTTTCAGCGTCGTCATGCCCTGCAAGTTTTCCAGGAACCTGTCGCCCAGCGATATGTATGACTTCCACTGCCGCCGCGTCATTTTGCCGGCCATTTTGCCAATCATCAGGAGCATGGCGGGGATCAGCGGCGCGCACAGCAGCAGCGCGAGCGCCGAGCGCATGTCCAGCGGCGCGATGGCGGCGAACAGCGTCACCGGGGCGACGGCGCAGTAGAAGAACTGCGGGAGGTACGACGCGAAGTACACCTCCAGCTGATCGACGCCCTCCGTGGCGACCTGCAGCGCCTCCGCCGTCAGGAGCGATTCCGTGTACGCCCCGCCGAGGGCGAGCAGCTTGCCGTAGATCTTCTCGCGAAACAGCCGCTTCACGCCGGACGACGCGCGAAACGACGCCCTTGACGCCGCGACGCTGAAAGCGGCGCGGGCGAGCGCGGCGGCGGCGGCCACGGCGAGCTTCGCGGCGAGGCCGCGCGCGGTCGCGCTCCCGTCGGCTATCTGAGCGACGGCGCCCGCGACGGCGGCGACCACGACGACCCCGGCGAGCAGGCCGAGCCACCGGGCCGCGACGGCGGCGGCGATGTGCCCCCTCGCGTTCCGCGCGAATCTGAGCAGGCGCGCCTCAATCATTCCGAACCCTCCCCCGCAGGCATTTCATCAATAATACCCGCCTCCGCGGGCGATTTGCCGGGCGCCTTCCAAGATGCTCTCCCAGACGCATCCGCGGGCGCGCTGCCGGGCGATTTTTCGGGCGCCTCCCCGGGCGTCTCCCTTGGCGCCTCTCCCGGCGCCATCTTCGGCAGCGTCCTGATGCGGAACAGGAAGTAGTACCACTTGAACAGCAGCGCGGCGGCGATCAGGGCGCGAGCGTGCCAAATGGGCGCGAGCCACATCGCGGCGGCGAGCATGAGCGTGACGGGGACGCAGATGGCGAGCTTCGCCTTCATTGTCATCGCGCGGCTCTTTACAAAGCCCTCAAGGTGCTTCTTGTACAGGCCCGTTGACACGAACCACCTGTGGAAGCGGGCCGAGCCCCGCGCGAAGCAGAACGCCGCGAGCAGATAGAGCGGCGTCGTAGGCAGCACGGGCAGGAATATCCCGACCGTGCCCAGCCCAAAGGCCAGAAAGCCCAGCGCGATGAAAATCGGCTTCGCGAATCTTTCTCGGATTTTTTTCCAGCTCAATTTCCATGGCATGGCGCTATACCCCCCTGATTTGCTCAAAATTATATCACTAATCCGAAGCCTTTCATACGGGCAGCACCCACATGTGCCGCCCGTCCGTCTTGACCTCCAGGCGGATTCGGAAAAGCTCCTGTATGGCGCGGCTGTCAATCACGCCGCGCGGCGGCCCCTGCACGAGCACCCGCCCGCCGCGCAGCCCGATCACCTCGTCGGAGTAGGCGAGGGCCTGGTTGATGTCGTGCAGCACCTTGACTATCGTGATGCCGTGCGAGCGGTTGAGCTCGCGTATAAGCCGCAGAATCTCCACCTGGTAGCGCACGTCAAGATACGCGGTCGGCTCGTCGAGAAAGAGCAGCTTCGTCTCCTGCGCGAGCGCCATCGCGATGAACGCCCGCTGGCGCTGGCCGCCGGAAAGCGCGCCCATGGGCCGATCGGCGATGTCCGACACGCCCGTCGCCGACATCGCCCACGCGACGCGCTCGCCGTCGCGCTTCGAGGGCGGGCTGAACGGCGGCGCGTGCGGGATTCTGCCGTAGCCCACGAGCCTTTTCACGCTCAGGTCGTCCGGCGCCGTGTTCTTCTGGTGGACGATGGCGGCCCGCCGCGCAAAGTCCCGCAGGCCGATGCCCGCGATGTCCCTGCCGCCCAGCAGCACCCGCCCCGAATCCGGGCGCAGGCCCTTGGTCATGAGCCGCATGAGCGTGGTCTTGCCGCACGCATTGGCCCCCATCAGCGCCGTCACCGCGCCCGGCGCTATGCGGCAGCTGACGCCGGAAAGGACGGGCGCGCCGCCGCCGTAGGCAAAGCAGAGGTTCTCGGCGGCTATGGCGCCGTCTGCCGCACCGCCATGTTCGGCCGCCGCGCCTCCTGCGGCGCCACTGGCGCCTGCCGCGCAACCTGCCTGGCTTTCGGCGGGCGCGACGCGTGGCGCGACGGCGGGCGCGACGGCAGGCGCGATGGCGAGCGCGATGGCGGGCGCGACGGCAGGCGCGACGCGTGGCGAGGTTATGGCGCCGTCCATGATGCCCTCAGCGGCCAACGCGATCCCCCCTCCGCAGCAAAAATATGAAAAACGGCCCGCCCGCGACGCTCATCACGACCGAGGCCGGCACTTCGTATGGCGCGGCGACGCGCCGGCCAACCGTGTCCGCGACCAGCAGGACGAGCGCGCCCAGAATGGCCGCGAACGGCGTCAGCACCCTGTGGTCGCTGCCGACGAGCCTGCGCGCGGCGTGCGGGACTATTAGCGCCAAAAAGCCGACGACGCCCACAACTGCCGTCGCGGAGGACACGAGCAGCACCGCGACGGCCGATATCGCGGCGCGCAGGGCGTTCGCGCTCACGCCCAGCCCGCGCACGGCGTCGTCCTCCAGCGCCATGAGGTTGCAGGCCGGCGGCAGGCAGAACGCGGGCACTAGCCCAGCCGCGGCATACGCGGCGAGCAGCCGGACGTCGCCCCACGTGCGCTGCGACAGCCCGCTGACGGACAGCGACACGCCCGTGCCGCCGCCAGCCCCGGCGATCGCGGACGACAGCCCGGCGAACGCCGCCGACGCCGCCACGCCCACGAGCACGATCCGCACGGGGTCGAGGCCGCCCTTCCACGACAGCGCGTATATCAGCAGGAAGGCCAGCATGCCCCCGGCGAACGCGAGCAGCGGCACCGAGAAGTACAGCGCGGGGAAGAACGCCGCCACGGCGGCCGCAACGAGCGCGGCGCCGCCGGACACGCCGATTATGCCCGGATCGGCCAGCGGGTTTCTGAGCGCCGCCTGGAGCAGCAGGCCGGAAACGGAGATCTCCGCGCCCGCGAGCAGCGCCACGAGTATGCGCGGGAAGCGCAGGTCGTATATGGCCGCGACGGCCGGGTCGTACTCCACGAACAGGCCGCGCAGCAAGTCGCCCCACGCGACGGCTATGGTGCCCGTCCGAATCGCCAAAAGCGCGGCCGCCGCGCAGAGCGCCGCGGCGGCGAGGCAGGCGGCGACGCCCCGCGCCGCGGGCTTTGGCTTTGCGCCCGTCGTCATAGGCCGTAACCCCCGTCCCCGAAAAATATGCCGGAAAGCCGCTCGAACGCCTCCGGCCAGCGGAAGCTCGCGCTCATGCCGAATACCTCGCTGTCGAGATCGTACACGCGCCCTTCCCGCACGGCGCGAAAATGCTTCCAGACGCCGTTTTCCGAAAACTCCTTCGCGAACATGTCCGCGACCAGGTCGGGCAGCGCGTGGGCTGTGCGCAGTATGACGTCCGGGTCGAGCAGGAGCAGCTCCTCCGTGTTCCAGCTGACAAAGCCCTCCGCCGGGTCGCTGACGACGTTCTCGCCGCCGCACAGCGCGACGAGATCGCCCGCGTAGGAGTGCTGCGTGCACTCCACGTATGCGCCGGGCATGCCCATGAGAATCAGCACGCGCGGCCCTTCCCTGCCGCCCCGCTTTTGCGCGAGCTCGGCCAGCGCGGCTTCATAGCCCGCCCGCAACCGCGCCGCCTCGCTTTTCGCCCCGTACTTTTCGCCGAGATAGTCGGCGCTCTCGTACAGGCCGCCCACGCCGCGAAGGTTCAGGAACGTCGCGGGTATGCCCGCGTTCGCGTAGCCCGGCGCGAGATCGCCCGCCAGCGTGTCCGGGCCGACGACCTCCGTCGGGGCGAGCAGCCTGATCGCCTCCAGATCGGGCGCCATCGCGCTCCCCGTCCTGGCGGCGCCGGCGTAGCGCTCCGGCAGGCCGTCCAGCGACGGGACGCCCGCCAGCGCCAGGCCCAGCCGGTCGCAGATCTCCACCGTCGCCCGCGACGTCGCCACAAGGCGGTAGCCCTCCGGCGCGGCGCCGCCAGAGGGTTCGGCGCTGTCTGAGGAATCGGCGCTGCGCGCGGGAGTGGCGCTGTTTGCGGGAGTGGCACTGTGCGCGAGAGCGGCGCTATCTGCGGGCTCGGCGCTACTCGTGGGATCGGCGCCCTCCGCTGCGCCGCTCTCCGGCAAGGCGTCCTCTGGCGGCGCAACGCCCTCTGGCGGCACGATGCCATCTGCTACGCCGCTCCCCGGCACGGCCTCCTCTGGCGAGACACCTTCCGGTGCGCCGCCCTCTGCTTCGCTGTTCTCCGTTGCGCCGCCCTCCGGGGCCTCGGCTGCAACCGACTCGGCCACCGATGCGGCCTGCGGGTGCTGAGCCACGCAACCTGCCAGCGCGACCGACGCAACTGCTACAGCCAGCACGAGCGGCGCGGCCCTCGCGGCAAGGGCCGCAATGGCGACCGCAGCCCTCGCGAACGGGGCAACTGGCCTCCCCTTTGCCCCTGCGGCATGTGCGCACACCACAGTTGTCGCAACCGATGCGGCATGTGCGGCCGGCGCAATTTCCGCCGGCGCCTTCGCGGCGCCTCCATCGGCAGCCGCCGTTCTCGCGCGCTTCGTCATATGCGCTTCCCCGCTTTCCTTATCAACAAGATAACGGCCGCAGTCGCGCCGACCAAAGCGATGGCCGTGGCGATCGCCGC
>JAISFK010000058.1 GCA_031263625.1 Clostridiales bacterium | reverse complement strand
GCAGCGCGATAGCGGGAATCCATAAATTTATATACAGGAGGTTATGTGGGCTTATGTCAGCAAATATTCCAAAGGTGAAGCTGGGCATCATATCGGTCAGCAGGGACTGCTTCGTGCTGTCCCTGTCCGAGAGGCGCGCAGGCGCCGTCGCGGCCGCTTGCGGGAAGGCCGGCGTCGGCGCGTTTCTCGCGAGCACGATAGTGGAGAACGAGAGGGACATGCTAAAGGCGGTGGGCGAGGCCAAGGACGCGGGCTGCAACGCGCTCGTCGTGTTCCTCGGCAACTTCGGGCCGGAGACGCCAGAAACGCTGATCGCGCAGAAATTCGCGGGGCCGGTCATGTACGCAGCCGCCGCGGAGGAGACGGGCAAGGACCTGTTCAACGGCAGGGGCGACGCGTACTGCGGCATGCTGAACTGCTCGTACAACCTAGGCCTGCGCGGGCTGCGCGCGGTGATCCCGGAGAACCCGGTGGGCACGGCCGACGAGATCGCGGCCGCCGTCGAGGGCTTCATCCCCGTCGCCAGGGCGATCATCGGGCTGTCCGCGCTCAAGATCATCACGTTCGGGCCGCGCCCGCAGGACTTCTTCGCCTGCAACGCGCCGATCAAGGGGCTGTACGACATCGGCGTCGAGATCCAGGAGAACTCCGAGCTCGACCTGCTCGTCGCGTACCGCAAGCACGCGGGCGACGCGAGGATCGCGGGCGTCGCGAAGGACATGGCGGACGAGCTGGGCGCGTCCGGCAGCCGCTATCCCGACATGCTGCCCAAGCTCGCGCAGTACGAGCTGACGCTGCTGGATTGGGCAGAGGAGAACAGGGGCGCGCGCGAGCACGTCGCGTTCGCGAACAAGTGCTGGCCGGCGTTCCCGACGGAGTTCGGCTTCGAGCCGTGCTACG
The DNA here is from genome assembly GCA_031263625.1 of Clostridiales bacterium. Classification (GTDB taxonomy): domain Bacteria; phylum Bacillota; class Clostridia; order WRLR01; family WRLR01; genus JAISFK01. The sequence goes on along the minus strand of JAISFK010000058.1, from coordinate 1,756 downwards.
TCAACAGCCGCTTCGCGTCGCGCGGGATGCCCGTCGCCTGCGAGGTGGACATCTACGGGGCGCTCAGCGAGTACATCGGCGCGTGCGTGACGGGCGACGCCGTGACGCTGCTGGACATCAACAACACCGTGCCCTCCGACATCTACGAGGCCGACATCAAGGGCAAGTTCGCCACTGACTATGCCCTCGGCGACACGTTCATGGGCTTCCACTGCGGCAACACGCCGTTCTGCAAGCTGGCCAAGGGCGCGCTGAGCTACCAGCTCATACAGAACCGGCTCATCGAGAACGGCTCGGAGCCGGACGTGACGCGGGGCACGCTCGAAGGCGACATGGCCGCCGGCGGGATCACGTTCTTCCGGCTGCACGGCAACCCGGACTCGTCGCTCCAGGCGTACATCGCGCAGGGCGAGATACTGCCCGTGCCGACGCGCTCGTTCGGCGGCATCGGCGTGTTCGCGATCCCGGAGATGGCGAGGTTCTACAGGCACGTGCTGATCGAGAAGCGCTACCCGCACCACGGCGCCGTGGCGTTCGGGCTCGCCGGCAAGGCCCTGTTCACGGTGTTCCGCTACCTGGGCGTCGCCGACATCGCGCACAACAGGAAGAAGGGCGATCTGTACGCGTCCGAGAACCCGTTTGCATAGAGCGCCGGGGGCGCTGGCGTTGCGGCAATCAAGCGGCAGGACGCATTGCGGCAATCAAGCGGCGAATGCATTGCGGCAATCAGGCGGCAGGACGCATTGCGGCAATCAAGCGGCGGCGCGGAGCCGTCGGTCGATAGATATATCAATAAATCCGAACAGGAGGGTATGGACATGGGAGCGAAGCTTTTCGGCCAGATGCCGGACGGCGCCCAAATTTGGAAGTGCGAGCTGAGGAACGCGGGCGGGCTGTCCGTCGAGCTGCTGACGCTGGGCGCGACGATACACAGGATCCTCGCGCCAGACCGCGAGGGGCGAACGGCGGACGTGGTGCTCGGCAAGGACGGCGTGGAGGGCTACCTGTCGAAGGGCGCCCTGGCCGCGGCGACGATAGGGCGCGTGGCGAACAGGATACAGGGGCACAGCTTTTCGCTGGGCGGCGAGGCGTTCGAGCTTGACGCGAACGAGAACGGCAGCACGCTGCACGGCGGGAGCGGCAACTACGCGGGGCGCGTGTTTTCGCTCGTGGAGGCGACGGATTCCCGCGCGCGCATGGTGGCGCGGGATTTCGGCGAGGGGGGCTTCCCCGGCGAGGTCGCCGTGGAGGTGGCATTCTCGCTCGGCGACGACGGCTCGCTGCGCATAGAGTATACGGCGATCCCGACGCGCGACACGCCGATCAACCTGACGAACCACGCGTATTTCAACCTCGCGGGGCACGGCAGCGGCCCTATCGACGCGCACGAGCTGCAGATCGAGGCGGATTTCTACACGCCCTCGGACGCCGAGGACATCCCGACGGGCGAGATCGCGAAGGTCGCCGGCACGCCGTTCGACTTCACGTCGCCGCGCGTCCTCGGCCCGGCCATGAGGGAGCTGGCCGCGAGCGGCGACGCGCACGGCGGCTTCGACCACAACTTTGCGCTGAGGGGCAGCGGCTGGCGCAAGATAGCGGTGGCGACGGAGCCCGCGAGCGGCCGCGCCATGGAGGTGTACACGGACCTGCCCGGCGTGCAGTTCTACACGGCGAACCACGCGGCGCCCGGCGCCGTGGGCAAGGACGGGGCGGCGTATGGCAGGCACAGCGGCTTCTGCCTGGAGACGCAGCACTT
>JAISFK010000520.1 GCA_031263625.1 Clostridiales bacterium | reverse complement strand
TCAGCGCGCGGGGCCGCGCGAGAACAGCGTGCCCACCGCGAGGCCGTCGAATATGTCGTATATGGCGCCGGGATTCTCGCCGTTCGCCAGGACCATGTCTATGCCGCTGTCGAACGCGATCCGGGCGGCCTGTATCTTGGCCGCCATGCCGCCCGTGCCAAGCGCGCTGCCGCTCCCGCCGGCCGCCATGGCGATGTCGGGCGTGATGTCCGCGACGTGGCTCAGGAGCCTGGCGCCCGGATTTTCGCTAGGGTTCGCGTCGTACAGGCCGTCGATGTCGGACAGGATGACCAGCAGGTCGGCCTTCACGAGCGCGGCGACGATGGCCGACAGCGTGTCGTTGTCGCCGAAGCTGCTGTTGCGCCCGGCGATTTCCAGCTCTTCCGTCGATACGGAGTCGTTCTCGTTCACGATGGGGACGATGCCCTTTTTGAGCAGCGTTTCAAACGTGTTGGCGGCGTTCGCGCGCGGGCGCTCGCTGTTCACGACGTCGCGCGTCAGCAGGATCTGCGCGACGACGTGCCCGTACTCGGAAAACAGCTTGCTGTACAGCTGCATGAGCTCGCACTGCCCGACGGCGGCGAGGGCCTGCCGCTCGGCCGTGGCCGACGGCCGCTCGGCGATCTTCAGCTTCCCCATGCCGACGCCGATGGCGCCCGACGTGACAAGGACGATCTCCTTGCCCATGTTGGCCAGATCGGACAGCACCATCGCCAGCCGGTCAACCCGGCTCAGGTTTATGCTACCGTTCGGATGCGTCAGCGTGGAAGTTCCGACCTTGAACACCACGCGCCGCTTGTGCCTCAGTTCTCCCCTGCCCGCCATTGCCAAACCGCCCCCCGCTTCATAATAATATTATAATATTAACAGTTTATCCAGTAGCGGTTCACGACGCGCCCCGTAAAATCCGATATCACCTGGTTCTCAAGCTTGCCGCCGTTTTTCTTTATCACCTTTGCCGACGCGGCGTTCGCGGCGTCGCACGTCACCAGCGCGCGCATGATGCCCATCGCCTTCGCCTTCGCCAGCGTCTGGCGCAAAAGCTCCGTCGCGTTGCCCGCGTTTCGGAGCGACGGCGGCACGTCGTAGCCGATGTGGCCGCCCTCTTTTCTCGAATTGGCGTTCAGCGAGTGGCGCAGCCGGCTCACGCCGAATATGGTGTCGCCGCCGTCAACGAGCCAGTACGTGGTGTACGCGACCAGCCCCCTTTCGAGGCCGATGCCCTTCGAGTGCCGGTGCAGCCTGGTCACGTATTCCTCAAAGTCAAAGCCCTCCCGCGCGACGTCCCTGTAATAGCGCCCGTCGTCGGCGTCCCTGTACTCGCCGGCCATTTTGTAGAAGGCCGAGCGGTACGACACGGAGGGCAGAACAATCCGCTTCATGGCAAAACAACCTTCCCTCCCGCGCCGCCATGTCTGTAAAAAACCCCAGTATCAGATTAATACTGGGGTTGGTTATGGCATGTATATTTCGTACTGTAGTTCCCGCCTTTAGTAAACCGCAATTCCCGACCAGCGAAAACTGCGGATAAAGCTGCGAACGCAACATTATACACAGCTATATACACATTTACTGCATAACCCTCGAAACATTGGCGGCCTGCGGGCCCTTCGCGCCGTCAACGACGTCGAACTCCACCTCGGAGCCCTCGTCCAGCGTCTTGAAGCCGTCCATTGTGATGGCTGAAAAATGAACGAAAACGTCGTTGCCGCCGTCCCTTTCAATAAAGCCGAAGCCCTTTTCAGCATTGAACCATTTTACTCTACCCTTTTCCATTTACAACTCTCCTCCGAAAATTAACTTGATATTCAAATGCTTATTTACTCATTTGAATATTTTTATTATATAATAGCAATTTACAGTTTGTCAACAATTTTTCTTCTTTTTTCCATATACGTATTTTTCTTCTTGCGCCCGTCCCGCAACCGCCCTGCGGCCGCGCCCACAGCCGCCCCGCAAGCGGCCCTGCGAGCGGCCTGCGGCCATCGCGCGGCCGTCATGCAACCGTCATGCGGCCGTCCGGCGGCGGGCTTTCGCGCCGCAGATCACGGCATCCCGAACATCTTTTCTTTGAGATCCAGATAATAGAAATAGTCGGCCTCTTTCACGTTCGGCGGGCAGCGATGGTCGCAGAACGGGATGTAGCCGCCCCGCGCCACGTATTTTTCCAGCGACTCGAGATACGCCTTTATGGCCTCCGGCCCCTCGCCGAGCCGCATCTTGTCAACGCCGCCCATTATGCGCAGCTGCCCGTCGTACTGATCGAGAAGCTCGCCAGGATGGGCGCAGCTGTTCACTTCATACGGGAACAGGCAGTTTATGCCGCCTTCGAGGAAGTACGGCAGCAGATGCCGCACGTCGCCGTCGCAGTCCGTGTACCAGAGGTCTATGCCCCTGCTCTTGAGCTTCTTGTTCAGGCGCTTGTAGCGCGGCGTCACGACGTCCCTGAAAAAGTCGATGGAGACGATGGGGCCGTTTTTGAAGCAGATGTCCTCCCAGCCGGACGCGTAGTCGAAATTGAAATGGGGCAGCAGCTGGTCGAGCGTGTCCTCCACGATCACGCAACAGGTTTCGACCATGTCCTCGACCATGTCCGGGTAGTCGCTCCACGCATACGCGAGCCCCTCGAACGTGAGCATGTCCCTTATCCTGCCTATCATGGAGCCGCAGGAGACGCCGACTGGAAAGTCGCGGTCGTCCGGATAGCGCGCCTTCAGCGCCTCCACGTCTATCCGCCTGCCGGGGTGCTTCACGTCAAAATGCTCCTCCTTCATGCGCTTCCAGTCGTCCGGCGTCTCCACCGACGACTTCAGGTAGTGCGGTATGGAGCTGCCGCCGCCGGCGAGGGGCGTCTCGGCCAGCAGGCCGTCCTCGTTTATGATGACGCGCGTGCTCTCGCGCACCTCGACCGTGCGCCGCTCGATCGGCGGGTGCATGAACGTGTGGCCGCCAACGTCCGCGATCTTGTCGAACGCGAACAGCAAATGGGCCTCGTCGTTGTTCTTGACGCCGTTGTCCTTGAACACGTCCCACATCGTGAAATTTTCGTCCCAGTAGCCAAATTCCATGTTAAAGCAGCGATCGACGCTCTGGTAGTGCATCTGCCTGTTGAAGCGCTCCCTGTCCGTCATGGCTGACTTCCACTTTTTCCTGATCGGCTTGATCTCCATCACGCGTCCCCTCTCAAATTCAAAATAAAATTATAATTCGCCTCTATATTCGCGCTCGCCTCAGCACTTGCGCCCACATTCGCGCTCGCATCCGCATGCAAATCCACATTCGCGTTCGCCTCGGCACTTGCGCCCACATTCGCATTCGCCTCAGCTCGCATTCGCGCTTGCACTCGCATTCGCGTTTGCGCTGGCACTCGCTTCAGCCTTCATCTTCATCTTCATGGCGACCTCGTCGATCGCGGCCCGCAGCTGCGCGTCGCCCCCCTCCGGAATGTCATCCGCGGCCATGCCCGCGTAGTCGTCCGGCAGCGGCACGGCGATGTCCGGCTCGATGCCCTCGCCCTGTATGCACACGCCGTCCGGCGTGAAGTATCGCGAGCGCGTGTACTTGAGGCCGGAGCCGTCCTCCAGCGTCACCACGCTCTGCACGAGCCCCTTGCCAAAAGTCCGCTGGCCGACGAGGGCGCCCGCGCCGTGGGCCTTGACGGCGCCGGCCATTATTTCGGACGCGCTCGCGCTGTTTGAGTTTATCAGCAGCGCGAGCGGCATGTCAAGGCTGCCCGCGCCGGAGCGCCTGTACTCCCTCTCCCCGTTCCGATCCTCCGTGTACACGATGACGCCCTCGCCGATCAGACGATCGGTTATCTCGACGGTCCCGTCGTAGCTGCCGCCGGGGTTGTCGCGCAGATCTATGATCAGCCCGCCAATCCCGCCCTCCAGCAGGCCGCTCAGGTTCTCCCCGAAATACTGGCCCGCGCTGTTGTCGAACATGGCGATGCGTATGTAGCCTATGCCGCCGTCAAGGATTTTGGACGCTATGTTCTGCGTACGGACCTCGTAGCGCGACATGTCAAACTCCAGCACGGCGTCGTCGGCCGGCCTGTAAAAGCCCACCCTGACATGCGCGCCCTTCTCGCCCTTGATCAGGGCCACCACCGTCTGCTCGTCGCCGATCTCCTCGACGCCGCGCCCGTCAACGCTGACTATCTCGTCGCCGGGCAGCACGCCGGCCTCCTGGGCGGGCGAGCCGTCCGCGACTTCGACGACCGCCAGCCTGCCGCTAGGCGCGGGGGCGACGGAAACGCCGATGCCGTAGAACGCCCCCGCCGAGCGCTCGTTGAAGCTCTGCATCTCTTCCTTCGTATAATAGACGGTGTATGGGTCGCCCACCGACGCCGCCACGGCCGCGGCGGCGGATTCGAGCATCCTGTCCTCGTCCGGCTGCTCGTAGTAGTCGAGGCTGATGTAGTCCCACACCTCCTGCAGCTTGCTGACGCTCGCCGGGCTGTGGGCGCCTCCGGCGAAAAAAACGGCGTCGGAGAAGGAGAGCGCGCCGAAAAAGCGCAGCAGCGCGACGACGGCAAGGGCCGTGAGCAGGGCCGTCAGCGCCATGGGCGCGGCAAGGCGCCGCAGCGCGAACGGCTGCGGCGGGGGCGGCGGATCTGGCTGCGCTGGCGGCAACGGCGGGAGCAAGGGCTGCGGCCCCTGCGATTCCAGCAGGTTGAGCGGCCCCTGCGGGAGTTGCTCCTGCGGGGGCGACGGCAATGGCTCTTGCTGGGGCAACGAGCCGCTTTCCGAGCTTTCGCCGCCGCTCGCGGGCATTTCGGCCCCTTCGCCGCCTGGCGCGCCATCCGCAGGCGACTCGCCCTCTGCATCGCCGCTCGCTTGCGGATCGCCGGTCATGCCATCAAGCCCGCCATCCGCGGGCGACTCGCCCTCCGCATAACCGCGCCCGCCCCGAATGTCTATTTTATCCGGCAAATATGGAATCAGCATATATTCAATAGGTCAAGCTCCTTGTCGGCGCGCCTGCGCTCCAGGAATTTGTCAACGGACAGTTCCGGGCAGTCGGCGAACATTCCGCGCAACCCGGCCGCACAGTCACCCGCTTGCCCCGCAGCCGGTTCAATCGCCTCAACCGTCACAACAGCGTCGCTCTCGCGCACTCGCACCTGCTTGGTGCGGAACGTCGAAACAAAGTACGCTTGCAGGGCGTCAATGTTCATAACTCGTTTAGTCATAATCCTAAACTCCTCGGCATTTTGCCCGCGTCAGCCCGCCTTGACGTAGTCCAGCGGCTGCACGGGCGAGCCGTTTTTCCGCACTTCAAAGTGCAGGTGCGGGCCGGTGGAAACGCCCGTGCTCCCGACCTTGGCGATCACGGCGCCCTGCTGGACCGTCTGGCCGGATTTGACAAGCAGCTTGCTGCAGTGGCCGTACAGCGTGGTCAGGCCGTCGCCGTGGCTGATGACGACCGTGTTGCCGTAGCCGCCCTGAACGCCGCTGATGATGACCGTCCCGCCCTTCGCCGCCGCAATGCTTGTGCCTGTCGGCGCCGGGATGTCAATGCCCGTGTGCTTTTTTACCGTCTTTGTCACGGGATGGGTGCGCGTCCCGAACGTGGAGGAAAGCGTGAAATAGCCCGGCAGCGGCCAGCGCATGGCCGAACCGCCGCTTGCCGAACTGCCGCTCGCCGAGCCGGAGCCGCCGCCGCCCGCGCCGGACGCCGCCGCTTTCTCTGCGGCCGCTTTCTCTGCGGCCGCCTTCTCCGCAGCCGCCGCTTTCGCGGCCGCCTCCCTCGCCTTCTTCTCCGCAGCCTCCTTCGCCGCTTTGGCCGCCGCTTCCGCAGCGGCCTTTTCCACCAGCGCCTGAATCTCGCTCTCGAGCTTCTTGGACTGGCGCTGCAGCTCGTCTTCCAGCCCGTCCAGCTGGTCGATTTTGCCCTGGATGCTGTCCAGCCGCGCCTCCAGCTCCGCGCGCGAGAGGTTCAGCTCGTCGATCGCCTGCCGCTGCTCGGCCGCCCTGGCCTCCGTCTCCTCGGCCGCGGCCATCTGCATGGAGCGCTTGTAGTCCACGTCCGCGAGCGCGAGCTTGTAGTCCTCCAGCACGTCCTTGTCGTGCTCGGAGATGACGGAATACAGCTCAATCTTCTCCAAAAAGCTCGTGATGTCCTTCGACTCCAGCAGCAGCTCAAGCGCGTTGCCGCTCGAATCCATGTACATGCTGCGCACCCGCGACTTGAACAGCTCGGCCTGCTCCGCGCACAGCGCCGTCGCGTCCTCGTAGGCCCTGTTGGCGCTCTCTATCTGCGCCTCGTAGTACCTGAGCTTTTCCAGCAACTCGCTGTGGGTCAGCTCGCTGGCGGTTTTCAGGCCGTCCAGCTCATCCTTTTCCTCAAGCAGCTGCTCGTTTTCGCCAATGTTCTCCTGCTTTTCCAGCTGAACGCCGCTGAGCCGGTTCCGGACCTGCGCCTGCTCTTCCTTTTTCTGGTCAATCGCGGCCCCGGTCGCGGATGCCGGCAACCCCAGGCCCATGCCCGCGACCAGCGCGGCGATCAGGGCCAGGCACAGCGCCCGCTTTTTCTTTTGTTTGCTTCCCATAATCCCTATCCCCTATTCCCTAACTCCTAACCCCTATTCCCTAACTCCTAACCCCTAACCCGTCCCTAAGCCCTCAAATGCTTCTGTATGGCCTGCGCGCTGCCGATGGCGCCTATGAACACCCCAAAGAGCAGATCCAGCGCCAGCAGCTGCGCGGACACGCTGCCAATCGGCGCCAGCGACACAAAATCGCCCGATATGGCCGCGACCCCCGAATTGAAGCTGCCCTCGACAATCGAATATCCAAAGCCCGTGAGAAAATACGCGACAAGCGCGCCCAAAGCGCCGATGAGCACCCCCTCGACGACGAACGGCCACCTGATGAGCTGCTCCGTCGCGCCGATATACCGCATTATGCCGATCTCGCTGTTGCGCTCGAACACGGCTATCCTTATAGTGTTTGAAATGATGAACACGGCAAAGAGCATGGGTATGCAGGCTATCGCGAAGCCAAACGCCTTCACCCAGCCGGAGATTCCCGCGATGAAGTCAATCGCCCTCTTGGGGTAGTCAACCTTTTCCACCGCGCCCATCGCCGCCACCTTCTGCACGAACGCCTCCACCATGTCCGGCTCGTCTAGCCGCACGATGAAGGATACGGGGAGAAAGTCCGGCCCCAGCCCGTCCAGCATTCCCGCGTCCTCGCCCAGCAGCTCCTTCGCGCGCAGGAACGCCTCGTCCTTCGCGATGAATTCGAACTCCCTTATCCCAGGCTCCGCCCGGATCTCGTCCTCCAGCGCGAAAACGTCGGCGTCATCGAGATCGTAGCGGCAGTATATCCTGATCTGCGGCTTTTCGCCAAGCAGCCTCAGGTTCGTGTCAATGTTGGAGAGCAGCAGCGCGAACACGCCGAGAATGATCAGCGCCGCCGTTATTATGGCGCAGGAGGCCAGCCCCATCAGCTTGTTTCTGAAAAAATACAGGAATCCTTCCCTAAATATATAGCGGATCGTCTGAAATTTCATTCCTGTAGTGCCCTTTCAACTGATCCCTGACTATCTCGCCCGCGTCGATCTCCACGACGCGCATCCTCATGCTGTCAACGATGTGCCGCTCATGCGTCGCGACGACGACCGTGGCGCCGATCCCGTTGATCTCCCTCAGCAGCTTCATGATCTCCATGGACGCGTCCGGGTCGAGGTTGCCGGTCGGCTCGTCCGCTACCAGGATCGGCGGGTTGTTTATGATGGCCCGCGCGAGGGCGGCGCGCTGCTGCTCGCCGCCGGACAGCTCCGACGGGTACATGTCGGCCTTTTTGGACAGCCCGACGAGCGACAGCGCCCACGGGACGTGCCGCCGTATGTCCTTTGTGGGCGCCCCGACGACCTCCATCGCGAACGCCACGTTCTCGTACACCGTCTTCCGCTTGAGCAGCCGGAAATCCTGAAACACGATGCCGATGTTCCTGCGGAGGTACGGTATGCCCTTGTGCCCGATGGCGGCGAGGTCGAGGCCATTTATCAGCACCCTGCCGCCCGTGGCCTCCTCCTCTTTCAGCAGGAGCTTGAGCATCGTCGTCTTGCCGGAGCCGCTGGCGCCCACGACGAACACAAACTCCGCCTCCGCGATGCTGAGCGTGACGCCGTTGAGCGCGGTCGTCCCGTTCGGGTATGTTTTTGTTACATTCTCGTAATCAATCAATGAACTGAAAGTCCGCAGCAGCCGCAACAGAGCAAGCCCCAGCGCGAGCGCCAGCGCGGCTTTTGCGCGCCCGCGCCCCGCCGTTGCGCCCATTTAGCGCGTGACACGCCGCCGTTGCGCCACTTTGGCGGGCTCGCGCCTAGCCGCCGCGTCCATTTAGCGCGCCCGCGCCCCGCCGCCGCGCCCTTCGTCCGGCCTGCTGCCGATGCTATAGCACCCTTTCGCCTTTGTCCAAGTATTTTTTCACAAGCATTGACACCTTGAAAATAATGGCGTCGTCAAAATTTCGCAGATCAAGGCCCGTGATCTTCTGTATCTTGTCCAGCCGGTACACGAGCGTGTTGCGGTGGACGTAGAGCAGCCTGGACGTCTCGCTGACGTTCAGGTTGTTCTCAAAGAACTTCTGTATCGTGAGTATCGTTTCGTTGTCCAGCGACTCATACGCGCCCTTCGCGAACACCTCGTCCAAAAAGAGCTTGCACAGCGTTTCGGGCAGCTGGTATATGAGCCTGCCCAGGCCGAGGCTGTTGTAGTTGATCACGGACTTGTCGTTTTCAAAGATGCCGCCCACGAGCAGGGCCGTCTGGGCCTCCTTGAACGAGCGCCCGATCTCGCTGATGGACTCCGTCGGCGTGCCGACGCCAATCTTTGCCTTGATCATCGACTCCGTGTTCAGCGTGTCGATGATCGTCTTCGCGATCTGGTTGATCTCCTTCGTGTCCTCGGTGCCCTTGAGCTCCTTGATCAGCGCCGTGTTCTCGTCGTCTATGACGACGACGAAGTCCTTCAGCCTGTCCGGGAACAGGTTCTGCACGATCTCGTGCGAGTAGATCTCCTGGTTCTTCTCAAGCCTGATGATAAACGCGACCCTCAGCGCCCTCGCCGCTATGTGCAGCTCCTTCGCGCGTATGGAGATGTCGCCGGGCAGGATGTTGTCCAGGATGATCTGCTTGATGAAGCTGTTCTTGTCGTATTTTTCCTCGTAGTAGAGCTTGATGTTGTGCACGCTGATTGCCGCGATCTCAAGGAATTTCTCGCCGATCTCGCCGTCCCCGCTCATGAAAATCACATATTCCGGCTTTTCCTTTTCCACGACCTTGTAGTACCTGACGCCGTTTTCCACGCGCCACAGATCCTCGCTGTCCAAAAATGCGTCGATAGCCGCCTCCGCGCCCTCAAAAGTCTTCGCGTCGGAGCAGGACAGGATAACGCCGCTCTCGTCGGCCACGCCAAACTCGCAGCCCGTAATATCCTTAATGCTGCTCACAAAACCGTCAAACAATCTGTTCATCTAACATCCTCCAACACATATTCATTTTTACCATTATACAACATAATAAAACAAATATGAACAGCATTGTTTGCGGCTGCGGCATAAAAAATCGCAAAAAATTGCACAAAAAAGAGCAGCCGCGCATATTCGCTGCCATAAAATGGCAATTTTCGCGACTTTGCGCGGCGTGGAGCGGCCCGGCTCAGCGCGCGCCGGCCTGCTGCCCACACGCCTCACTCGCCTTTTTGGCTGCCCGCCCGTGCCTCACTCGTCTTTCCGGTTGCCCGCTCACCTGCTCACACATCTCACTCGCCCTTCTGGCTGCCCGCCCGCTCGCCTCACTCGTCCTTTCTGCGGTTGACGGAGCTCTCGCGCACGCGGAACACAATGTCTCCCGGATAGAGCCGCCCCAAAAACGCCGGCTTCACCGAAACGGACAGCCGCGCCTCCACGCGCGGGGGGCGCTCGCTGATAGACAGGCTGTCCACGCTGACGCCGCACGCCACGTTGCCGTTTTTGTCGTAGATGCGAAAATCGTCCGACACGCCCATGTTCTCGGACAGGTATGCGTAAAAGCTCAGCCGCGCCTTGCCCTCGTCCAGCGACGACAGGCGGTCCTGCCTGTAGGCGTCGGACATGGACATGTTGACGGCAGTATTGACGGCCCTTGACAGCTCGACCTCGACGCTCTGCTTGATGGCGAACACGCGCATGAACTCCAGCAGAACGAGCGACGCGCAGAGGACTGCCGCAAAGGCGAGCATAAAGCCCAGCGCGGCGGATCCTGAGTCGCGCCGCGCCAAGGCCGCGCCGGCTCGCCCTGCGGCCCGTTCATGCGCCGCGGTGCCTGCGCGCCCTATGGCCCCTGCCGGCGTCGCCGCGCCGGCGCCCTCTGCGGCCCGTTCCTGCGCTGCGGTGCCTGCGCGCCCTATGGCCCCTTCTGGCGCCGCGCCGGCTCGCCCTGCGACCTGTTCCTGCGCTGCGGTGCCTGCGCGCTCTATGGCCCCTGCTGGCGCCGCCGCGCCGACTCGCCCTGCGACCCGTTCCAGCGGCGCCGCGCGGGCGCGCCTTGCGCGGCGCGAGCTGCTAACCGTGTTTTTGGCCATGCCTTTTACGCAAGCTCCTTCCAGTACACCTCCGAAACGCCGGACAGCGTTTTGCTGATGGGCAGGTCGATGTAGAGCGGATCGGCAAACGCCGGCTCGACAATTTTGACGCGGACGGCATACGCGACCGTCACCGTGAATTTCTCCCGAATCTGCAACTTGCCGCCGTACCCGCGAAAATTGCCGTCCCAGGTTATGTCGGGGTCTATGCCCGTCTCGTCTTTTATGTCGGCTATGAAGCCGTGCAGCTCGTCGCCGATCTGCCCGCTTTGCTCGATGCGCCTGACGACCATTCTCGCTATGTAGTCTATCTCCTGCTTCCGAATGAACAGCTCCGGAATCGTCAGAAACGAGAGTATGACGGCGATGAATATCGCCAGCGCGATGGCCGTGTCGATAAAGAAGCTGCCCGCTTCGCTTTTTGCCAGGCGGCTCATAGCTCGAACACGCTCCTGATCTTGTCAATCATGTCGCTGAACAGCTGCGGGACGGCCGTGCGCATGATGCTCAGCAGCACGGCGCCGACGACCACGACTATCAGCATTTTGACAAGCACGTCTATGAACCCCTCCCCGCTCTCCGCCATGATCCCGGCCCGGCGCCGCCGCCGCGCGCGCGGCTGTGCTCCCCGCGCCGATGCCGCCATGCCCCGCGCCGCAACCAGCATGATCGCCGGCGAGGCCAGCGCGCCTCGCGCGAATGCCGCCACGCCCGCTGGCGCCGCCTCCGTGTGCGCCAGCGCCGTTGCCGCACTGCCCCGCGCGCCAGCCGCGCTCTCCGCTGCGGCCATTGCGTTTTTCGCTGCGGTCGCCATGCCCCCTAGCGCCGCAACCCGCACGCCCGCCGGCACAGCCAGCATGCCTCCCGCCGCCACGCCCCGCGCCGATGCTGCCACGCCTGCCGGCGCCGCCCGTTTCGCGCGCCCCCGTTTCGCCTGCCGTTGCGCGGCGCGCGCCCGCGCCGCCCCGCGCCTGCCGTTCCGCCTGATTTTCGCCATTCCATTGCCCTCCCCGCCACAAAATATTCTACCTGAACATGTCAAACCCCTCGACCAGCTGCGAGCCGATCGGAACCAGGTACAGCACAAACATGCACAGCCCGGCCGCGATGATGGCCTTTCTGATCTTTGCCGGGCGCTTGCCCAGCTCGCGCTTCATATTTTCGATGAACAGCTGCTTCATGTTTTCGTCAACCATGTAAAAGAACGTGCGCTGATCTATTCCCCGGTCGGCGTCGATCAGGCCGGAGATAAACGACGACAGCTGCGGGACGCCGATCCGCTCGTCAAAGTTTTTGAGCGCTTCGGCGTTGTTCCTGCTTTTCATCTCCAACAGCAGCAGCTCAAGGTCGTACCGAAACGCGGGCTTGCATATCTTCAGGTACTTCTCTATCGTCCTTATCAGATCCCTGTCGGTGGCCATGCTGTAGTTTATCACGCTCACAAAGCGCGGCAGCTCGTTTATGATCTCGCCGCCCATCGCGCGCAGCCTTTCGTCCGGGAGGCTGAGCTTCCTGTAATACAGGCTGACGCCCAGAACGGCCGAGGCCATCGCCGCTATGCCGATGTTGGCGAGCGCGAGCAGCGGCGCGAGCAGGATGAGCCTCGCGGCGTCAAGGATCGCGTCCGCGTAAAACTCCTCCGATGCGCAGCTGTAGCCGGCCCTTTTCAGCTTTCTGGCGAAGCTGTCCCTGCGGCCGGGCGGCAGCCTGACCAGCCGCGCTATCGCCCTGTGCAGGCGCCCGACCTTGATCTCGCGCTTGGGGCTGGCGCCCGCTCGCCTGTATTTGCTCCCGGCCTTCCGGGCGCCGGCCTGGCGGAGCTTTTTCAGCATTTTGCCGGCCCCGGCGCCGGAGACGGCCGCAAACGACGTCGCCATCATGAAGACGGCGGCGGCGGCCAGCCCCGAAACGCACAGTATCATGGCGCCCGTCGCGCCCGCCATGCCCGTTGCGCCTGCAACGCCTGCAGCGCCTATCGGGGGCGCCGCGCTCGCCGCGCCTGTCGCGCCGCCCGCCGCCACTATTGCGCCCGCCGCGCATATCGCGCCTATCATGCCCGTCGCGCCCGCCATGCCCATCGCGCCCATCGCGCTCACATCCTTGTCAGAGATTTGTTCACCGAGGCCACGTACGACGAGGCCGCGAAAATTACGGCAAAGCAAAATGCCACGGCGAGCTTGCCCACGGTCGTGCCAAAGAGCACGCGCGCCCATTCTGCGTTGATCAGCAGCATCAGCGGCAGATTCAGTATCACAATGCCGACGACGTACACAAACTCCTTATATATGTCCAGCATCATCGTGTCCAGCTCGATCTGCATCTTTTTCACGCTGTTCAGCTTCGACACGATGGACGGCAGCACGTATTTCAGCTCATGGTCGTCCTGGCACTGGAGCAGGATGTCGCACCAGTCCGCAAAATAGCAGTTGCCCGCTTTTTGCTTCATCCGCGCAATCGCGTTCGGCACGCTCGCGTCAACGAAGCCGGTTTCGGCCAAAAACTCCCTGAACACGCCGCGCAGCGGCTCGTCTATGCGCCCGATGTTTTCCAGGATCGAGCTTTTTATGTCCTCGTTCTGAAGATATGAATTGGTGATGACGCTCATCGCCGTTTCTATGGATTCGTCCACCGCCCTTGAGTATTTCACCGAAGCGGCGCCAAAATATATGTCCGGCGCCCAAAACAGCCCGAAGAGCAGCACGCCGCCGAGGGCCGGGTTCTTCATGAGCAGCCCGACGGACAGCCCGATCATGGCGGCCAGCGCCTTGACGCGCAAAAATCCCCCGATGTCCGTTTCAAACGCGCTGTTTTTCAGGATGGCCGCGAGCTTTAGCCTGTATTGGGCGAAGCGGCGGCTGTTTTTGAGCAGCCCGGCCTCCGGCCGCCATTTCTTGCGCGGCGCCCTCGCGCTGAAAAACTTGCTCCCCCGCGCGATTGAGAGGGGCGTGAGGCCGAATAGGCGCAACAGCCCGACAAAAGCGGAGAAAAACACCCCGACGCCCAGCATATTCATATTAAGCATTTAGCGATCCGCCTCCCCTTTATCAGTTTTCGGCGCCTAGCCCGCCTCTCCTGCCAAGCCTGCTCCCCCTTACTCCCCTTTATCAGCCCTCTGCGCTTGGCCTGCCCGCTTCCCATTTATCAGCTCTCTGCGCCGAGCCTGCCTCCCCCATTACTCCCCATTGTCAGCCCTCGGCGCCTAGCCTGCCCGCTTCCCACCCGTCCCGCGCGAAGCGCCTGATCTCGCCCGCGTCGGCGCCGTGCGCGAGCAGCCTCTCGGCAAGGCCGTCCGATATGGCGCCCGCCCTGCAATGCTCGCCGATCATTCTCTCTATCCTGCTGTTCGAGCCGTCCATCTGCCTGCCTTTCACGACGTAGCTGAAAATCGTCCTGCTGGCGATCCTGCCGTCGCGGTAGTCGTCCGCCTCGATGATCCTCATGAACTTTCTCGATCCGTCCGGCAGCTGGACTTTGAACGCTATGATCGGGAACGCCTCGATGATCAGCCTGAGCATCAGATCCTCGGAGAGCTTTGTGCCCGACATCATGCACATCGTCAGGATCCGCGTGTACGCGGCGAGGGCGGTGGAGGCGTGCAGCGTCGCCAGCACGGTGTGCCCCGTGCGCCCGGCCTCCTGCGCGGTCATCGCCTCCGCGCCCCTCATCTCGGCCGGCACGAGTATGTCCGGGTGGAACCTGAGCGAGCGCTTCAGCAGCGTTTCGGCGTCAATCGCCAGCTTGGGGTTGTCGCTGGGCTTTGTCTTTGCGTGGATGACCCTGTTCAGCGCCAGGCCCTGCCCGTCTTTCCTTATTATATTGTTCAGCTCGCGCGTGTCCTCGATTGTGAAAATGCGCTTGTCCGCGGGAACCCTGCTCAGCAGGTACGCTATGTCGGCCGTCTTGCCCGATCCGGTCGCGCCCGCCAGCCCCACGCTCACGCCGTGGTTCAGGCACAGCTCCAGAAAGTCCAGCTCGTCGCGCGTCGCCGTGCCGAGCGCCAGCAGCTGCTCCCGCGCGAACACGACGTTCTTCTGCTTGCGGATGGAGAACACGGCCCCGCAGTCGTCGTCCACGCACGGCGGTATGATCGCCGACACCCTGATCCCCCGCGTTATGTACGAATCCGCCGTCGGCCTCTGCCCGTCGATGATGACGCCGCCCAGCTGCATCATTTTTTTCACTATGTCGAGGCACTGCCTCGGCGACGCGAAGCGCCGGCCCGTTTTCTCCCACCCGGCGCTCGTGACGATTTCTATGTCGTCCCACGCGTTCCCGTTGATCTCCTCGACGTCGTCGCGGTAGATGTACTCCGTCAGGAAATCAAAGCCCGCCATGCTGTCGTAGAGCGCGTTCACGAGCGTCGATAGGCTTTCCATGCCCTCCACGTTGATCTCGTGCTCGCGGACGTAGCGCGCTATCAGGAACTTGATGTAGTCGGCCGCGTTGGGGTCCTCAAGGATTGCCGACAGCTCGGACGTGTGGCTGATGTTCATGATGTCCCTGATGATGGCCAGCGCCTCGCCGTAGCTCTTGTAGTTTTCCCCTGAATTTTTCTCGCCGCCGCTGCCGAGCTTCTTTGCCGTCTGCTCGTATATCAGCTGCCTGACATCAAAATCCTCGCCCATGCCCCGCCTCCGCTGTTTTCGCCTGCTGTTATTGCGCACCCGCGCCATTCACTTGCGCTACCCCTGTTGCTTCCCCTATTGTTGCGCTCTCATGCCACTCGCTTGCCGTGCGCCAGTGCCGCCGCCCGTGTTGCCCCGCCTCCGCTGTTTTTGCCTGCTGTTATTGCGCGCCCGCGCCATTCGCCGCGCCGCTTCCGTCTGATGTCGCGCTCCCGCTCTGTCCGCTGCGCCGCCGCTTTGCGGGCGCCCGCTCACGCCTGGCCGTCCGCGCCCGGCTTTTCGAGCCATAGCCCGATTTCGCCCAAGGCGCGCCGATAGCGCGAGCCGCGCCTGCCCGCCCCCCTCGCCAGCATGAACGGCTTGCCCGCGTCCCCTGAGCTTTCGACGTCCCTGCAGTACGGCAGCGCGAAAATGTCCTTTTTGACGTTGAACGCGCCGCAGTCCGACAGTTCCTGCCGCCTTTTGTCCGCGTTGCACACGACGCGGAGCTTGTCTTCGATGCGCAACCCGCCGACAAGGCTCTCGCAGGCTCTCGCGAACACGGCGAACTGGACGCCCGGCTTTGTGACGTACAGCACCTTGTCCGACATGACGAGGCTCAGCATGGACAGCGCGTCGTCCGTTGACTCGTCGCAGTCGATGATCGTTCGCTCGAAGCTCCTGTCCGTCAGCTCCAGAAAGCGCGCCGCGGTTTCCGGCCTCATTCGCTGGCGGCCGATCACGTCGTCCTCGTTGGAGAGCGACGCGACCGACAGCGCCTTGAGCTGGCCGTATTCCACGAAGCAACGGCGTATGTCCATGCTGTCCTTCTCCGACAGGACGTTGCGCAGCGACTGCTCCGGGCCAAGGTCGAGCCCGAAATAGTGCTGGATGGCGCCATAAAATCTGTTCGCGCCAACCAAGGCTGTCCTGCTGCCCTTTATGGCGAGCCAGCACGCCAGATTCGCCGAGATCGTGCTCTTCCCGGCGCCGTTCTTTCCCCATACCGATATCAGCATATCCTGCCGCGCCTCATTCCAGCCTCATTTCAGCTTCATTCCAGCATTATTTTGGTATCATTCCAACTTTATTCCAGCTTTATTCCAACATCATTTCAGCTTTATTCCAGCCTATTCCAGCATAAAGTCCGCATCCGTGATTTTGCTTGATGCGCCGCCGTCCCAGGCGGGTTCCGCCTCTGCCGCAATGCCTCCCACGGCGGCGTCCGTCCCCGCCGCAGCGCCTCCCTCGGCGGGTTCCGTCCCCACCGCAGCACTGGGTTCGGCTGATTCCGCCTCTGCTACGGCGCCACCCCCGGTGGGCTTCGCCTCTGCCGCAGTGCCACCGCCCGCATACGCTTCGCCTGCCGCCGCATCGGCGCGGCCAACATTCGCCGCGCCGCCGGCTGGGACGCCATATCCTGCAATACTGCCCTGAGCACCATCTCCTGCGGCGCCGCTGGCAACAGAGTCATAACCTTCTTCCGCGCCGCCAACTGGGACGCCATCTCCTGCAACATCGCTCCCCGCATACGCTTCGCCTGCCGCCGCCCCCTCGCTCGCCTCGCCCGGCTGCCCGCCCGCGCTCGCGCCAGCATGCAGCGCTTCCCCCCGCGCGGGTTCGCCGGCCGCCTGCCCAAGCAGCAACGATTCGCCATACGCGCCCCTGCCCCTGAACACCAAATGGATGTTGCCGATATTCTCCGCCTCGACAAGCCGCAGCGCCTGAATCTCGTCCGCCAAAAACATCACTGACATCGGGAAAGCGCTGTCGCCGGCGTTTTTGAGCTTGTCCGGCTCCTGCTCGCGCTCCGGGTCGTAGTTCATGTCGATCGCCTTGCTGTCTGTTATCGCGGCGATTTCCATGTACGCCAGCTCCGGGCGCATGTCCACATGCCCCTTGCTCGCGCCCTGCCCGCCCTCGTTCACGAACACAAGGACGGAAACGACGTCGCCTTTTACCAGCTTGCCCGAAACGGCCGCAGATATGCCCTTGACAGTGACTGACACGGCGACCTTGCCGTCCCGCTGCGCTTTTTGCACGTAATTGTCGATTATTTTTTCGTACTCGGTGAATTTGTCCAACGTCAGATTGTCCTGCGGGAATAAGTCAGCGGCGGCGTACTTACCCTCCAGCCCTTCCCCGGAAAAGAGCGTCCCGCTCTCGACGCCGTAGGAGCCTATCTCCACGCTTCGGAACATGTCGCCGGTGATTTTCGCGCCCTTTTCCACTTTCTGCGCGACCCTGAGCACATAGACCGTTTCCTTTGTGCCCTCGGCTATGTCCAGAAGCTTCCAGGCCAATAGCCCCGAAACAGCCAGGCAGATGACCCCGACAATGAATTTTCGCTTGAAGAATAGCATTTGCGCCCTCTATATGCCAAATTTTCTATTATTTGACATTATAATACCATATATTCCCAGCGAGCGCAATAGTTTTTTAAATAATTTAGAGCGTGGCATAATCGGCATGTGCCGCAGGCTCGCGTGGGCGGGCCCGCGCTCAGTCCCAGTTTTCGGCGGCCAGCTTCGCGCGCAACGCCTTCAGCCCGTCGCGCCGGGCCTTGTAGTCCGGCATGTACTTGGCCACGACCGCCCAGAACGCGGGCGAGTGGTTGTGCTGCCTGATATGGGCGAGCTCATGCACGACGACATAGTCGATGACGTCGTTTGGCGCCATGAT
>JAISFK010000513.1 GCA_031263625.1 Clostridiales bacterium | reverse complement strand
GCCCGTCCGCGCTGCCG
Organism: Clostridiales bacterium; assembly: GCA_031263625.1. Taxonomy (GTDB): domain Bacteria; phylum Bacillota; class Clostridia; order WRLR01; family WRLR01; genus JAISFK01. Next base: position 4,117 of record JAISFK010000513.1, on the reverse strand, counting down.
GGATACGGCGCGACCGGCCCGATGCCGAGGCCCGTGGCGATGGCGGACGGACGGGTGTTGGTCAGGCTGCTGAATGTGGCGATTAGCGTTCCTTCCGAGCCGGTGAATAGTGTGCCGGGCAGTAGCGCGCGCACCTCCACGTCGGCATCCCTGTCCGATCCGGCGCGGATGGTCAGGGAGGTTTCGCCGTTAAGCCTGACGTTCTTGTACGCCGCCCAGGCGTTGTCTTTCCTGAACTGGATCGCCGTGTTGGAATTGTAGGCGTCCGACACGCTTATAAATTCCACGTCGTCCACGCTTCCGGCCGTGCTGCCGTAGTCGTCCATGTTCTCGGCGAGCGTCAGCTCCGACGTCAGGTCGCGCACCGATGCGTCCGTGCCGCCGTTGCTGTCGTCCACGGTGAGTGTATCGTATGTGCCGCCGACGGACAATGCCGTTACAGCGGAGGACGAGCCAACGGTTATGGTGTAGGTGCCGTTTTCTACGATGTATTTCGCGGTTTCAACGTCCCACAGGCCAAGCATGTCCACAAGGTCGATCTCAAACGAGAACTCCCGCACCCCGCTGGGCTCGATGGCCTTCAGGCGATCATAGGCGATGAGCCGCTTGACCGGCTGCTTAATCCTTGAGGCGACGCCGTCGAATACGCTGTAAACCTGCACGACCTCGTCGCTAGTGTATGTTTGTCCCTTGTTTTTCACCTTGCCCGTGACGGTGAATTTGCCATCCGAAATGCTGGAAACTGTCACGCCGCTGTATTCAAACTCCGAGTACGTGAGGCCGTAGCCGAACGGGTACAACGGCGCTCCCTGCAGGTACTGGTAGGTGCGCTCGCCCTTGATGATGTCGTATGTCAGTATGCCGGTGTTGCTCGTGCCGTTCATGTTGCTCAGGTTGTCGTTCTTTGTTTCGTCGTAGTTCGGGAATATGTAGGAAGCGGGCGCGTGATCCTCGCTCGCCCCGAGCATCTGATTTATGCCGTCGTACCACGTCGCGGACAGCCGGCCCGCCGGCGCGTATGCCGGGATCGTCCTGCTCCCGCCGCTCGGCAGGTATCCGGGATATTCGCTGAATACGGCCTGGTAGGACTGGCCTTCCGCGGCGTACTCGCGATCCGGGAACCATTTCCCGTCCTCGGCCGGCACCGTGTAGCCGCCGTCGAACAGGGCGGACACGATCGCGCTGCCCTCTTCCTGCCCCGTGTGCCCGATTTCGATGATCGCCTTTACATTGGGATTCTCGTGGATTTTTTTGTCAATGGTCATCGGGTTGCCCGTCTTGACGATGAGTATGACCTCTTTGCCCAAACCGCCGTTCGTTGTGGTGGCGTCGTCGTATCCCGTGACGTATTGCACCAGGCGCGTCTGCTGCGGGCTGAGCCCCGTCTTGTAGAGGTCGATGCCCTCGCGCGCGTTCAAGTGCGGCTCGTATCCGACCACGAGTATGATCGGCGCGTCGTCGTCATTGGTGGCGCTAATCGCCGCAGAGGCTGCATCCTCTACGCTCTGGATGTTTGAAAACGTGAATTTCTGGTCGCTGTCCAGGCCATCAACGATGCCTTCGCTGTCGTCCACTGCATCCACAGGCGACTTCACGTTGTGTTCCGTCCGCCAGGGGTAGCCGCCCAGGCCGGCGCCGCTCTCCACGCTCACCCAGGCGTCGGCGTACGACGGGTCTTTTGCCAGCTCGTCGGAGACGTCCGGGATCTTCGTGACGACGGTGCCTTTCGCGTTGTCGAACTTGACGTAGCTGCCCCTGTTGAGATCCTCGTCGTCCACGTCGTAGGCCAGGCCTACGCCGTCGTTGATGCCGTCGCCCGACAGCAGGTGGTAAATGCCGTACACGCCGCTGTACGGGGTCGTTATGCCGAGGGCAGTGGGCGCGAGCCGGAATTTTTGGAACGTGGAGTACGACAGGTTCTGCCCGCCCGCAGTTTCGTCCAGGTTGCCCTCGCCGGGCGCGGACGTGTTGTTCTGGAGCGTGTGCGGGTTCTGTGCCGCCGTCCGGTTCGTGACCTGCAGGTAGCGGTCGTTGGCGACGGACTGCAGCAGGATGTTCTCCGAGCCGTAGTCGTAGAGCCGGTACAGCCTGCTGGCGTCGGCGGCGTCCCCCAGCACGGGCGCCGCGCCGGACGACGCGACGACGTTCTGCGTGTCAGGGCCGCCGCTGCCGGGGCTGACGTATGCGGGCGCCGTGCCGCCCTGGAGGTACTTGCCCCCCGGCGCCTGAATCGCCACAGTGTCCACCGCGCGGTTGAACGACACCTTGTCGGTGCCAAGCGTGTTCCGGAGCGCGTCATAAATCGTGATCCTGTATTTGTAGCTTCCGGAATAGAAGTCCTTCAAAACCTGATCCGCGAGCGGGCCGAGCAGCGTGACGCCCGTATTCTCGGCCGAAGTCGTGTTCAGCGGCAAAGTATTGCCCTCATTTTTCAGCAGGACTATCTGCTCCTGGGACGCCTGCAGCGCGAGCCCCTTGTTCGCCTGAATCTGGCTCTGCCTCGTCCCGTATATGTCCGCTGTCGTGTCGTTGGACGGGTCGTCGTCGCCGGCATTTGGGAGGTACGGGCTCTGGGGGCCGCCGATCTGGTCGAGATCGCCCGTCCTCAGCGCGATCGCGATGGCGCGCTTCGCGTTTTCCTCAAAGTCCTTCTCGGTCGCCATGCCGCGCGCGAGCGCCTCGTACTGGGCGGTGCCGGCGCTGCCGAAGTCGCGGAGGCTCCAGCCCATCTGGCCGTTCTTTGTGCCCTCCGCGATGCCGAGCGCCCTGCCGAGCGTCGTGTCCTCAAAGTAGCGCTGGCTGTGGACCCACATGCTGGAGCCGCTGCCGTAGTCGTTCGTCGTGAGGTACTCGTAATGGTCCGTGCCGGGGAACTTCGGCGTCCATTTGTACAGCAGCTCGTACTGCAGCGGGCTCACGGACATCGGCTTGCCCGCGACGAGCGGGTAGGAGTTCATGAGCGAGTAGGAAGCGCCCGCCGCCACAGGGTATTTGAACGCCTTGCTGTAGTATTCGGCGATGTTCCTGGGCGAGATCGAGCTTGCGACCCACAGGCGGTTGATCTCGGCGTTGTACGCCATGAAGTGCTTGAGTATCGGGATGAAGCGGATGTAGCCGTCTTCTCCCGTTCTCTTGCTCATGCCGTTCGCCATCGCGATGCCGAGCGTGCCCGTCAGATAGGCGTCCTCGCCGAGCGTCTCGTATGCGCGGCCATAGCGCGGATCGCGCAGCAGATCGACCACAGGGGCCAGGCGCCCGGCCGAGCTGATGCCGCCCGCGAGGGACTCGTTCGCGATCGCGTCGCCGATGTCTTCCAGCAGTTTTTTGTCGAATGACTGCGACAGGCCCAAAGAGCTGGGGAACATCGTGGCCTGCCCGTCCCACGCGACGCCGTGCAGCCCTTCGCCGCCGCCGCCCCTGCCGCCGTTGACGCCGAGGCGGTTGACGGCCGACAGGCTGCCTCCGGCTATGGCGATCTTTTCGTCGAGCGTAAGCGCGTCCACGAGGCTCTGCAACCGGTCGGCCGTGTCCGCATTATGGTCCTGCCAGGGCTGGGCCGCCTTTATGATTGGCTCCGGCTCCGCCAGGGGCGCCAGCGGCGCGGCGGATTCGGCCGCCTCGTCGGACAGTGGCGCCGCGTCAGCCGGTGGCGCCTCGCCGGCGTCGCCGGCCGGATCGGCCTCCGCGCCGTCCGCGCCCTCCGTGGTGTCCGTGGCGTCTGGGTCGTCTGCGCTGTCTGCGCCCTCCGGACTGTCTGCCGCGTCCGCAGCGTCGTTTTCGCCTTCGCCACCCGGCGCCGGCTCGGCGTCTGCGCCGTCCGTGGCTTCGGCGTCCGCGCCGGGCGCCTGCGGAGTCTCCTCGGCCGGCGCCTGATCCGCCTCAGCCGCAGCTTCGCCGCCCTCGGCGGGCGCGGCGCTGTCCGTAGCCTGCGCCTCGGCGTAGGCCGGCATCGCCGGCAGCGCCGCGACAAGCAGCATAGCGAGGCACATGATGTACGAGAGTAACCTTTTTGCGTTTCTGGACAAGTGATCAGCTCCTTTTCTGCTTAAAATTTATGATCATTCCCCATTGCTCATTCCCCCATGCCAGTTTCATACTATTCTCAATCAGGATTCCG
>JAISFK010000494.1 GCA_031263625.1 Clostridiales bacterium | reverse complement strand
GCATGTTCTGCCGCATGTTCCGCCCTGCGCGCCCGAGCGGGCGAGCCGTAATAAAACGGTAATATAAATATTAGAAAAAATGAGTTGATAATTCATGCCATAGCCCGTAAAATAATTATTAGTATTCTGTAAACGGGGAATAATTAAGAAAGCAACAAATATAAGCAGATAGAAATAAACGGGCAGGAACATTGACGGGCAGGAACATTAAAGAAGGCAATGGAAAGAGCCGACGGAAAAAGAGGTTTTAAATGCCAGCTATAGACAGAACAGGAGCGCGGCGCGGCGGCGCGCGCCCGGCCGGCCGGGCGCCGCAGCCCAGGCAGCAGCAGAGGCCGAGGCAGGCGGGCAGGCGGAGCGGCGTCTCCGCCAAGGCGCGCATGACGCAGATCGTCAACGTGTTTCTGATCGCCGTTTCGATCATGATCATATTCGCGCTGGTCTTCATCTACCGCCAGTCGTCCACCTTGCTTGCCAACGAGAACGTGTACGCGGGCGTGCATGTCAACAGCGCCGACGTTTCGGGGTTCACGTATGACGAGCTTTTGAGCTTCCTCGACGAGGAGTTCGGCGGCGATCTCAACGAGAAGGAGATCACCATCAAGATCAACGACGTGACGAAGACGTTCAGCTTCTCGGATCTCGGCGTTTCATACGACATCGAGAGCGCGGCCCAGGAGGCGTTCAGCGTGGGCAGGGACGGCAACCCAGTCAAGCGCCTGCAGGACATCTCGTCCGCGTCCAGGAACAGCGTCGGCGTGGACATGGTTTTCACGTACAACCACGACAAGGCCGACGAGATCGCCAACGCCATAGCGGAGGAGGCCGGCGTGCTCTCCGAGGACGCCGAGGTTCGCTACACGCCCGCGTCCGTGATCATCAAGCCCGGCCGGACGGGCGTCAGCATAGACAAGGACGATCTCGCGGACCAGCTCAAGTCGGCGCTCGAAAATTTCGAGAGCGCCACGATAGAAGTGAAGCTCAAGATGTCCGAGCCGGACAGCCTGAACGCCGACAGAATTTTCAACACGATATACAAGGAGCCCGTGGACGCCGCGTACAGGGTCGTTGACCACAAGACGGTCGAGATCGTGCCGGAGGTGGTGGGGCAGACCGTTGACAAAATCCTGCTCGGCAACGCCATAGCCTCGCTCAACTCCAACAGCGAGGACGAGGTGACGGTGCCGCTGACGAAAGTCGAGCCCGCCATAAAGCGAGCCGATCTGGACGGGGCGTTTTTCCAGGACAAGCTGGGCTCGGCCTCGACGAACTTCTCCGTCAACTCCACGAACAACAAGAACAGGAAGACCAACATGTCGCTCGCGTCCGAGAAGATCGCCGGCTTTGTCATGGCGCCGGGCGACGAGTTCGCCTTCAACGAGGTCGTCGGGCAGCGCACGGCGGCCGCGGGCTACCAGATGGCCGGCGCGTTCATGAACGGGCAGCTCCTCGACGACATCGGCGGCGGCATATGCCAGGTGTCGTCCACGCTGTACAACGCCGTGCTGTACGCCGATCTTGAGGTTTCGGCGAGGCAGAACCACTCGTACATCGTCACATACGTGGAGCAGGGCTTCGACGCCACCGTGTCGTACCCCCAGCCGGATTTCAAGTTCAAGAACAGCACGGGCCACCCGATCAGGATCGAGGGCGGCGTGGACGGCACGACCATATCGTTTTCGATATCCGGCACGCAGGTCGGCCCCAAGAAAAAAATAGAGTTCTCGCACAAGCTCATTTCAACGACGCCGTTCGAGGAGGAGATCACGGAGGACCCGACGCTGCCGGAGGGGACGAGGGTCGTCCGCCAGGCGGGCAAGACGGGGTACACGATCGAGTCCTACAAGACGGAGCAGATCGGCAGCGAGCCCGCGAAGACGACAAAGCTCGCGACGAACAAATACAAGAGCATGAAGCAGCTCGTCACCGTCGGCACGATGCCCGCGCCGGAGGGCGAGGCGACGCCGGAGCCCACGGTGCTGCTGCCTGCTGAGGGCGAGGAGAATTTCGTGAGCGACCCGGCGGCGGCGACGGGCGCGGGAGCGGGCGCAGGCGATGCGGGAGCGGGCGGCGCGGGCAACGCGGGCGCGGGCGGCGAGCCGTCTGAAGCCGGCGGCGCGGCGGGCGAGACCGGCGATCCGGGAGCGGGCAATGCGGGAGGCGCGGGCGACGCGGGCGGCCCGTCAGACCCTGCGGCCTCGCCGGAAAGGACGCCGAGGCCGGCAAGGACGCCAAGGCCGACGAAGGCGCCGCAGGAGCCGTCCGACGCGGCGGGCGCGGGCGGCGCTGACGCGGGCGGCGGAACCGAGGGGGCCGGCGGCGAATCGGGCGCGGCGGGCGGCGAAAGCGCGCCGGCGGCGACCAGGACGCCCAGGCCAAGGGCCACGGCGGGCCAGCAGGAGAGCGGCGGCGACGCCAGCGTCGGCAGCGGCGCCGGAATTATCGGCGACGCGGCGTAGGCCGTCGGGCCATCGGCGACGCGGCGCGGCCGCTGGCCGCGCAATCCGGGCAGTCCGGGCAATCCGGCATCCCCAATTTACGGCAACTATTTCCACGCGGCGCCGCAAGCCATTTGCGGCGCCGCTGCGCGTTGCGGCCCTTGCGGCCCAAACGGCGGGGCGGGCGCCGCGCGGGCGGCTTGACACGGAGCGGCTGATTATATATACTCGTGTTCGATTGGGGATTCCGACCGCAACTTGCGGTCGGGCAGAGGAAACGAGTATTGCTGACTCGCGTTAATGGAAAATTCGAATGCTCGTCAGTATAATATTGTTCCTGAGCGATTGACGCTGAGCTGAAAGGACGGGGCCTATAACACATGATAGCATTTTCTGACAAAGAGGCGGGCGGCGCGGGAGCTAACGGAGTGGCGGCGGGCGGCGCGGGGACTGGCGGAGTGGCGACAGGCGGCGCGACGGCTGTCGGCGGGAAGGCCGGCGCCGCCGCGCGGGCGGGGGCGCTCGGACTGAACGAGCTGCGCGAGAGATACCTGTCGTTTTTCGAGGGCAAGGGCCACCTGCGCATGCAGAGCTTCCCGCTGATCCCGCAGAACGATCGGAGCCTCCTGCTCATAAATTCGGGCATGGCGCCGCTGAAGCCGTACTTCACGGGCGCCGCCGAGCCGCCGTCCAGGCGGGTGGCGACGTGCCAGAAGTGCATCCGCACGCCGGACATCGAAAATGTGGGCAAGACGTCGCGCCACGGCACGTTTTTTGAGATGCTCGGCAATTTTTCGTTCGGCGACTATTTCAAGGACGAGGCCATCGCCTGGGCCTGGGAGTTCATGACGCGGGCGCTCGGCCTGCCGCCCGAAAAGCTCTACGCCTCCGTGTACGAGGACGACGACGAGGCATACGGCATCTGGAAGGGCGGCGTCGGCCTGCCGGAGAGCCGCATCGTCCGGCTGGGCAAGGCGGACAATTTTTGGGAGCACGGGCTTGGGCCGTGCGGCCCCTGCTCGGAGATATACTTCGACAGGGGCGAGGCATACGGCTGCGGCAGCCCCGATTGCGCCCCCGGCTGCGACTGCGACCGCTTCATCGAGGTCTGGAACCTCGTGTTCACGCAGTTTGACAGGAAAGAGGACGGCAGCTACGAGCGGCTCGCGCGCCCGAACATCGACACGGGCATGGGGCTTGAGCGGCTCGCGTGCGTCGTCCAGGGCGTCGGCAACATGTTTGAGGTGGACACCATCCGCGCGCTGCTCGACAGGGCGTGCGCGCTCGCGGGCGTTTCATACGGCGCGTCGGAGGCTTCCGACGTTTCCATCCGCGTGATCGCGGACCACATCCGCAGCACCGTCATGATGGTTTCGGACGGCGTCATCCCGTCCAACGAGGGGCGCGGCTACGTGCTGCGCAGGCTGTTGCGCCGCGCCGCGCGCCACGGCCGGCTGCTCGGGGTGGAGGGCGCGTTTCTGGACAGGCTGTCGGAAACCGCGATCGAGCTGTCCGGGCGGGCGTATCCGGAGCTGTCCGAGAAGGCGGCGTACATCAAGAAGATCATCGCGATAGAGGAGGAGCGCTTCGCGCAGACGCTCGATCAGGGGCTCGCCATCCTGCGCGACGTGATGGCGGGCTACGGGGCGGCGCAGGCCGCGGGCGCGGCCAGCGGCGAGAGCGCTGGCGCGGGCGTCCCGCCAATAGGCGCCGGCGACGGCGGTGCAGGCAATGATGCAGGCGAGGGCGACAGCAGCGCGGGAGATGCTGGCGCGGGCGAAAGTGGCGCGGGCGCCCCCGACGGTGCAGGCAATGATGCAGGCGAGGGCGGCAATAGCGAGGGCGACAGCGGCACGGGAGATGCTGGCGCGTGCGTCCCCGACGGCGCGCCCGTTGGCGCCGCGGGGACGCTGGACGGCGCCATCGTGTTCAAGCTGCACGACACATACGGCTTCCCGCTCGACCTGACGCGCGAGATAGCGGGCGAGGCGGGCTTTGGCATCGACGAGGCCGGCTTCCGCAGGAACATGGACGCCCAGCGCGAGAAGGCGAAAAGCGCGCTCAAGTCCAAGGATGCGTCCGCGTGGGGGCTGAGCCTGCCGGAAGCGCTCGCGTCCACGCGCCCCACGGCCTTCGCGGGGTACGGCGCGGCCGAGACGGACTCGGTCATCGCGGGCATCCTCACGGGCGGCGGCGAGGCGGCCGAGCAGGCCGGCGAGGGCGAGATGGTCACGCTGATCCTCGACGCGACGCCTTTTTACGCCGAGAGCGGCGGGCAGCGGGCCGACACGGGCAAAATCACGACGCCGGGCGGTCAGGTGGACGTGTTCGACTGCAAAAAGACGGAGGGCGGCATATACCTGCACTTGGGCGAAGTCGTGTCCGGGACCGTGCGCGCGGGCGAGCGGGCAACGGCCGCGATAGACGCGGGGCGGAGGGCGGCGACGGCGAGGAACCACACCGCCACGCACCTCCTGCACGAGGCGCTCAGGCGCGAGCTGGGCGACCACGTCCGGCAGGCTGGCTCGCTGGTCGGGCCCGACAGGCTGCGCTTTGACTTCAGCCATTTCTCGCAGGTGAAGCCGGACGAGCTGGAGCGGATCGAGGCCGCCGTGAACGGGCGGATATTCGCGGCGCTGCCCGTGGCCACGCGGGAGATGGATCTGGACGAGGCGAAGGCCGCGGGCGCCCAGGCGCTGTTCGGCGAGAAGTACGGGGACAGGGTGCGCGTGGTTTCGGCCGGCGATTTTTCCTCGGAGCTGTGCGGCGGCACGCACGTGAAAAACACGCAGGACATCGGCATGTTCGCGTTGCTTCACGAGGGCGGCGTCGCGGCCGGCATAAGGCGGATCGAGGCGCTGACCGGGAGCGCCGCGCACGAGCGGCTCGCTCGCGCGGGCAGGCTGCTGGCGTCCGCCGCCGCGCTGCTCAAATCGGAGCCGGAAGCCCTCCCGCGCCGCGTCGAGCAGCTGCAGGCCGAGCTGAAGGAGAAGGACAGGGAGATAGAGAAGCTGAAAGCCGGCGCGATATCCGGCTTGGTCGCGGAGGCGCTGGGCGAGGCGACGCGGCACGGCCCCGTCAGGCTGATCGTCAAGCGGCTGGACCAGCTGGACATGGGGGGCCTGAGAAGCATGGCGGACGGCATACGCGGCAGGGATCGCGGCGCCGTGGCCGTGCTGGCGTCCGGGCTGGGCGGCAAGGCCAGCTTTGTCGTCGCGGCCTCCGAGGACGCGGTCGCGGCCGGCGTGAAGGCCGGGTACACGGTGAAGATGCTGGCGCAGGCGGCGGGCGGCGACGGCGGCGGGCGGCCGGACATGGCCCAGGCCGGCGGCAAGGACGCCTCGCTGATAGGCAAGGCTCTGGCGGCGGCGCCCTCTCTCATAGACGGGCAGCTGGCGGCCGGCAAATAGCCGCGCTTGGCCTGGCTGACGGTGGGCTTGGCTGACGCTTGGCCTGGCTGACGCTTGGCTTGAATCGGCTTGAATGAAGAGGGGCGGTGACTGAGGAAGATGACTGAGGTGGCTAAGGATATGGACGGCGATTGCCTGTTCTGCAAGATCATAGACGGGAGCGTCCCGTCAAAAAAGGTGTACGAAAACGAGTGGGTGCTGGCATTTGAGGACATATCCCCGGCCGCGCGGGTTCACGTGCTGCTCGTCCCCAAAAAGCACTTCGCGGACATCCTGGCGCCGAACTGCGGCGGCTATGCGGAGGGAGCGAGCGGCGCGAGCGACGCCAGGTACGTGCTCGAGCTGCACAGGGCCATAAAAGCGGTGGTGGAGCTGACGGGCGTCGCGGGGAGCGGCTTCCGAGTCATCGCCAACTGCGGGCGCGACGCGGGGCAGACCGTGCCGCACCTGCACTTCCACATTCTGGGCGGCCAGCCTTTCGGCGAGGCGCTGCTGTAGGCGGCGGGGCGCCGCAATGGCGCCTCCTCTGGGGTGAGCCCTCAAATGACGTTCTTTCGGATTCCGGCAGTCTCTGGGCGCTTTTGATGCCGTCGCCCGCGAACAGTTGGGCCGGGCGTGGACGCAAGCGCCTGGCGCGGCGGAATGGAGGCATATGAAGGTCCTGCATCTAATCGGCGGCGGCGACGTCGGCGGCGCGAAGACGCACGTGCTCTCGCTGGTTGTCAGGCTCGGCGCCCATATCCCGGTCAAAATTGTCAGCCTGCGGCCCGGCATGTTCTCCGACGAGGCCGCCGCTCTGGGCATTGACATAGAGGTCGTCAAATCCGGCAACATTCTTTCGGACATACTCCGCGTCGCCGCCATAGTCAGGGAGGGCGGCTACGGCATCGTCCACTCCCACGGCGCGAAGGCCAACATGTTTTCCATCGCGGTCAAGGCGCTGACGGGCGCGCTGACCGTGACGACCGTCCACAGCGACTACAAGCTCGACTACATGCACAGCATTTTCAAGCGCTTCACGTTCGGGGCGATCAACACGGTCGCGCTGCGCTTCGTCGAAAACTACATCGCGGTTTCCAACAATTTCGCGGACATGTTGATCTCGCGCAAATTCTTCCCCGACAGGATCTTCACGCTGTACAACGGCGTGGACTTCGACACGCTCCCCAAGCTGTACTCGCGGGAGGAGTTCGTGGGCGGCTACGGCCTCGGCGTGGCGCCGGGCGACATCATCGTCGGGATCGCCGCGCGGCTCTACCCCGTGAAGGGGCTGGAAACGCTCCTGAAGGCGGCTGAGATCGTGTCGCGAGAGAACGGCTCGGTCAAGTTCGTGATCGGCGGCGACGGCGAGGACCGCGAGCACCTTGAGTCGATGTGCCGCTCGCTGGGGCTGGCCGGCACCGTGTTTTTCACGGGGTGGCTGTCCGACCCCGACATGCTGATGAGTGTCGTGGACATAAGCGTGCTGACGTCAGTGAGCGAGAGCTTCCCGTACTCCATACTGGAGGGCGCGCGCTTTTCAAAGGCGACGGTCAGCACGGGCGTCGGCGGCATACCCGACCTGATTCGCGACGGGATCGACGGCCTGCTGTTCGAGCCGGGCGACCACGCGCGCCTCGCCGGGCACATACTCGGCCTGGCGGGCGACGGCGCCAGGAGGGCCGCGCTCGGGCGGAGCCTATGCGACCGGGCGCGGGCGAAGTTCTCGCTCAGGAGCATGTGCGACACGCAGCTGCGCATTTATGGCGACATGCGCGCGAGCGCATACGGCGTCGCGCCGGGCGAGGGCGAGGGCGAGGGCCCGGGTACGGGCGCGGCAGGCGCGAGAATGGCGGGCGATGCGGGCGCCGGCATGGCAAGCGCATACGGCGTCGCGCCGGGCGAGGGCGCCGCGCCCAAAAAGCGACCGAGAAACGCATACGACATCCTCATATCCGGCTACTACGGCTTCCACAACACGGGCGACGACGCGATGCTGATGGGCATAATAAGCCACCTGCGCGCCCTGCTGCCGGGCGCGAGGCTCGCGATACTCAGCAAGGCCCCGGTGGAGACGGCGCTGACGTACAGGGTCAACGCGTACAGCCGCCTGAACATGCTAAAAGTGCTGCGCGTCATGAAGAAGTCGCGGCTGTTCATATACGGCGGCGGGAACATCATCCAGGACAGCACGAGCACGCGCTCGCTGCTGTTTTACCTGGCCATCACGCTCATGGCCAAGCAGATGGGCATAAAGGTGATGTTCTTCGGCAACGGCTTCGGGCCGCTCACGAAGCCGTTCAACCGGAAGGTCAGCGGCTGGGTGCTGAACCGCGCGGACGTGATAACGGTGCGCGAGGAGCTGTCGCTGCGCGAGCTGGAGTCGCTGGGCGTGACGCGGCCGGACATCCGGCTCACGGCGGATCCCGCCCTGCTGGTCACGGGCGCCGCGCCGCCGGAGGAGGTGGACAGGCTGTTCGAGAGCGAGTCCATCCCCGCGGGCAAGGTGTACGTCGGCTTCTCGGTCAGGGACTACCCGGTGCCGGGCGCGGAGAGCAAGGGCTACCTGCGAGCGATAGCCATGTCCGCCGACGCGATGGCGGAGCGCTACGGCGTCGTGCCCATATTCATCCCGATGGAGTACCCGCGCGACGTCCGCCAGATAGAGAGCGTCATGGCGCTCATGCGCACGAAGGGGCACATCGTGAGGAACAAGTGCTCGGTGCCGCAGATACTGGGGGTCATAGCGCGCATGGACATGATGGTCGCCATGCGGCTGCACGCGCTGATTTTCGCGGCCAACCTCGGCGTGCCCGTCGTGGCGGTCGAATACCAGCCGAAGATCGAGGGGTTCATCAAGTACATCGGGCAGGCGTCGGCCGGGAAGATGGAAAATTTGCAGTTTGGCGCCCTGTTCTCGCTGATCGAGGG
>JAISFK010000460.1 GCA_031263625.1 Clostridiales bacterium | reverse complement strand
CCCGACACGAGCCCGACCACGCCGACAGGCAGCGCGCCCGCCAGTATGCACAGCCCCGCCGCCGTCGTGGGCGCCGTGCCGCCCAGTATGCCCACCTTCGTCATGATGACGAACGCGACGAGCAGGCCGTATATGCCCTGCGTGCCCGGAAGCGCCTGCAGCAGCAGGCACTGCCCGAACTTGTTCGGCTCCTCCGTGATAAGCCCTGCGGCGGCCTCGCCCGCGAGCCCGACGCCCCTGGCGGAGCCCATGCCGGCGAGGAACGCCGCGAGCGCAGCGCCCAGCACCGCCAAAAACTGCCCGTTCGTCAAAGCCGCAAAAATGCCAACATCCATGCCCTTTTGCCTCCAGTTCAAAAATAATATTTATGCAATGCGCGCGCGGGGCGAGCATTGAGCGCGGTGATCGCGGCGCGCGCCTGCCACACTGCCTGCGCGGCCCGCATGGCTCGCGCGCCTACTGCCTGACGACGCGCACGTACTTCGTCTTTATCCTGAACGGCCTGAACGCCTCGCCGCCGCCCTCGTAGAACTTGCCGAAAAACTCCACGTACTGCAGCCTGCTCGAATGGACGAAGGCGCCGAGCGCGTTGATCGCGATGTTGAACACGGTGCCGACCGCGATGATGACCAAAAACGCGAGAAACGAGAGCGGCGAGGGCGCGTTCAGCGTGGCGAGCGTGTTGATCACGGCGGCTATGACGCCCGTGGCCAGCCCGAGCGCCAGCAGCCTCGAATACGAGAGCACGTCGCTCAGGTAGCCCGTGATGTTGTACAGGCTCATGATGCCGCCGAGCAGCTTCATGACCGGGTTCTTCTTGTCCCTGCCCTGCGTCAGCACGAGCATCGCGGCGCCCGCGACCGCCACCCATATGCCTATGGACGGGGCGAGCGCGACGAGCGCGATCCCGACTATGAGGACGTACCACGAGCCGACGTCGAATATCGCGTCGAACACCTTGCCGTCCTTTACGAGCATGTACATCTTGACCGCCATGCCGGCGAACAGGTGCGCGACGCCCAGGATCATCGAGAAGATCAGCAGCTTCATCGGATCGCTGAGCGGGTCGAACCACAGCGGCCCCAGGCCCGGCGAGCTCTCGCCCGTGCCGTTCAGCCAGCCCCCCATTATCTGCGTCACGTTGCCGAAGTAGCTGCCGAACACGGCGCCCCACGCGGCCGTGGACAGCCCGCCGAGAAACAGCATGTTCAGTATCTGCCCGGACATGCCCTTGGGCCTGAACTTGAGTATCATGATGCCGATGGCGAGCGAGAGCAGCAGCCCATACGCGAAGTCGCCGATCATCATGCCGAAGAATATGAAGTAGAACGGCGCCATGACCTTGTTCGGATCGACGTCGCGCACGGACGGCAGGCTGTACATCGCGGTTATGGCCTCGAACGGCTTTATGATCTTCGGGTTGTCCAGCAGTATCGGGTGGTCCTCGCCCTTCTCCGGCTCGGCGATCTCGACGTGGCAGCAGGGCGCCGCCTCCCTGACCGCCTCGGCGAAGCCCCGCGCGGACGCGGACGGCAGCCAGCCCTCCAGAATGAACACGCTGCCCGTCCTGCCCAGCCGCCCGACGGCCCTGCTGCGCTCAAGGCGGATCTCCAGGTAGTCGTGCAGCACCTCCAGCCTGAGCTTTTCGGGCGCGAGCGCCCTGATCCGGGCCTCGATGCCCACCCGCTCGCTGTCGATCTCCGCCAGCCGCCCCTCGCTGCGCGCGATGTTCTCCTGCGGCGCGCCGGCGAAATCCTTGAGCTGCAGCCTGGAAAAGCCCTGCTGCTTCAGCGCCTGGAGCGCGTCGTCCTCGGAGTCGCGGAAATACACGGCCACGTAGTAGCGCTGCTCCGCGTCCTCGCCGGCGACCTGCATGAAGCTCTCCGGCACGGCCTCCGCGAGCGCGGCCGCCATGGCCTCGGCCGGCGCGTCCGCGGGCGCGGCGCCGAACGCCACCCGCGTCCGCTTCGTCTCCGGCGCGTCGAGCGGCAGATCCACGGAGCGCCACGGCAGGAGCGTCTCTATCTGGGCGCGGAGCCTGTTTTCCTCGTTTTTCAGCGCGGAGAGCCGGGCGTCGTATGAGGCTATGTCGTCCACGTCCTTCCACACGCCGTCGAGCTTGCCCGCGATCCTGCGGTAGTCGGCGAGCTGCACTTCCCTGCCGGAGAAGAACATCGGCTTTTTCTCCGGCACGTAGCGCTCCACCGCGTCTATCGCGGCGGCGACCCTGCGCATGTCGGCCTCGTAGGCGGCCGCGTCGCCCTCCGCGCTGTCGCGCCATGCCAGCCCCGCCAGCTCGCCGCCGGCGTCCCTGCTGTCGTAGTCGATAATCTCGACGAGCCCCAGCTTCATGACCTTCGCGATGACGGCGGGCTTGTCCGAGAGCATTCCGGCAAGGGACACCTTGCTCATCCTAACTATCGACATTGAACCTCACGATCCTTCCCGCTATGATCTCCGCCGCCCCCGCGAGCTTGGCCCGCGCGGCGCCGGCGATCCCGTCGCACTCGCCCGCGACCCGCGCGTCCAGCGCGGAGATGTCCTCGCCCGCCTTTTTCTCGGCGAGCGCGAGCAGCTCGTCAGCCCTGGCGCGCGCGGCGGCCTCCGACTCGCGGCAGATCCTGTCCGCGTCCGACTGGGCCTCCGCGACGATGCCCCTGGCGTCGGCGGCCGACTGCCTCACAATCTGGTCGGCCTGCTCCTCGGCCTGCCTGATGTCCTTGATGAAACCGACTGTCAAAAAATCACCGCCCTATATCTATATAATAGTACCCCGTATTATAGCAGCCGTAGTGGCAACAGCAACCGTAGCGGCAACAGTATTAGCAACAGCAACAGTAGTAGCAACAGCAGCAGTAGCGGCGACTGGTCAGCTCAGGCCAAGATGCCCCTTTATCACCGCCGTCACGTCGCCCTCGAACCGGCGCAGAAGCTCCGCCGCGCCGTCCCGCGTCCTGTCCGTCACGCCGAAGTACACCTTGATCTTCGGCTCCGTGCCGGACGGCCGGACGAGGTAGCAGGAGCCGTCCTCCATTATGTAGTGCAGCACGTTGGACGTCTCGCCCATGGCCGTGCCGCCGGCGGGCGTCCTGCCGCCGCTCAGCACCTCCTGCGTGAGGTAGTCCTTGCACGTCCTGACGGCAAACGAGCCGAAGGCGGACGGCCTCTCGCGGCGGAGGGCGTCCATCGCGCCCGCGATGCGCCCCAGCCCCTCCTTGCCCTCCAGCGTGTACGATATCGCGTCGTCCATCGTGTAGCCGTATTTCTCGTATATCTCCCCGAGCGCGTCCGCGAGCGTCTGGTTGCGCGAGCGCCGCCACGCCGCCATCTCCGCGACAAGCATGGACGCGATCACAGCGTCCTTGTCGCGCACGAACGAGCCGGCCAGGTAGCCGTTGCTCTCCTCGAAGCCGTACAGGAAGCGCCTGCCGCCCAGCTCGTCGAGCTCCTTCACGAGGCCGCAGATATACTTGAAGCCCGTGAACACCTCGCGCATCTCCACGCCGAACGAGTCCGCTATCATGTTCGCGAGCTTCGTCGTGACAATCGTCTTCACGACAAAGTCGCCGTCGCGCAGCTCCCCTGCGTCCCGGCGCGCCTCAAGGATGTACTCCATGAGCAGGCAGCCTATCTGGTTGCCCGTCAGGACGACGTACTCCCCGCCAAAGTCGCGGAACACGACGCCGAGCCTGTCGCAGTCGGGGTCGGTCCCGATGATTATGTCCACGTCCTCCCGGCCGGCGAGCCTGATCGCCAGGTCGAACGCGCTCCGGTTCTCTGGGTTCGGCGACTCGACCGTGGAGAAGTTCGGGTCGGGCAGCTCCTGCTCCGGGACGACAAGCACGCTCTCGTAGCCGTTCTCGGCCAGCACCCTGCGCACGAGCACGTTGCCCGTGCCGTGCAGCGGCGTGTATATTATTTTGAAGTTTCTGGCGACGTCTTTGATCTGGCCGAGCCTGAGGCTCAGCCCGCGCACGAGCGCCACGTAGGCGTCGTCCACGCCCTTGCCGACCACCTCGAGCAGGCCGCGCCGCTCGGCCTCGCCGCGATCCATGCGGCGGATGGCGCCGTAGCCGCCCACCCGCTCCGTGTAGTCGATCACGCGCTCGGAGTCCTCGACGGACATCTGCGCCCCGTCCGGCCCGTATGCCTTGTAGCCGTTGTACTTGCTCGGATTGTGGCTCGCCGTTATCATGATGCCGGCGGCGCATTTCAAGTGCCGCACGGCGAAAGACAGCACGGGCGTCGGCCTTATGCCGTCGAACAGGTACGCCTTCATGCCGTTGGCGGCGACGATGAGCGCGCACTCGAGCGCGAACTCCTCGGACATGAAGCGCGGGTCGCGCGCTATCACGACCCCCCGCCCCGCGGCGTCGGGGCTGCCGGCGAGCAGCGAGTCGCACAGGCCCTGCGTGACCTTCCCGACCGTGTAGACGTTCATGCGGTTCGTGCCGGCGCCGATTATGCCGCGCAGCCCGCCGGTGCCGAACGCGAGCTCCCGGTAAAAGCGCTCCTCTATCTCGCGCTCGTCGCCCTCGATCGCCTTCAGCTCGTCCTTCGTCCGCTGATCAAAGCCGTCGCCCAAAAGCCACTGCCGGTATGCTTCCATGTATTGCGGCGCCATCGTATCCCCCATTGACATTGCTATCGTTATCGCCATTGCTAGCGCTATCGCTGTTGCTATCGCTATCGCCGCGCGTTTCTGGCCCCCCCGCGAACGCGGCGGGCCTCGCGCGTGTTTTGCCGCGCCCAGTGCGCGTTATTTGGCTGCGCCCGTGCGCATGTTTGCCGCGTCCGGCGAAGCGCGGCGCCTGCCGCGCGGCTCGCCCGCGCCTGATTTTATTTTTACCCTTTGTTGGATGTTATAATCAAAGAGTTGCGGAGTTGCGAGTAGCTTTTGGGGACAGCGGCGCGCCAGCGCAAGGCGGGCGCCGATGCAGGGCGGGCGCCGATGCAGGCGCGATTCAAACAGGCGGCCATACCGCCGTCCTGCCTTGCGGCTTGCCGCACGGCGAAACAGAACGGCGCTCCAAGGCCAGTCTGGCCCGAAGCGCGCTGCCTGCTATTTTTCGTCCCACACCGCCTTATAGTCGCCGCGCCTCAAATCGACGTGCGCCTTGTAATACGGTTTGAGTATGTACACATCCTTATAGTCCGAGTCCAATTTCTGGACGAAGGCCGGCGGCCGGCGGCGCGGCGGCATAAATGAGAAAAATTGAGTGTTGACTTTTCGGCATTTTGGCGTATGATAGAAGTGTGCTGAGAGGCACGCAAATGTTTCTCCGCTTACCGATATGCGGAGCCCAAATAAGATGTCGGGTCCAAATGTTTCTCCGCTCACCGACACGCGGAGCACAAACAAGTGGTCGGGCACAAATGTTTTTAAGGCTCTGTCACTTGACAGAGCCTTAACTTATGGAAGGCGGCGCTTATGGAACAAGGGCAGTTTTACTTTATCTCGGACGAGTTCTATCGTGTTCATGACAAAGACTGTGCCCTTATGCAGAACAAGGAAACGGTTGAGGGCACAGAGCGCGGCCGTCCATGCTTTTTTGCTTTTCAAGACAATAAAACGCCGGGGATTTTCTGGTGCGTTCCTATATCATCAAAGACAAACAAATACAAGGCAATATTTGACAGAAAACTTGATAACCAGCGGGAAAGAGGCATTTTGAATCCCAAATGCAACACTATATGCCTTGGTGATGTCATGGGTTTGCCCCGCGCCTTTTTGATACAAAATATGTTCCCAATCATTGAAAAATATATCGCGTCGGTTTACATAGACAGAAATACTCAAACCCCTGTAACTATTGAACCCGAAACAGAGCGTCTTGTCATCAATAACGCAAAAGACGTGTTGCGGTTGGTTAACCGCGGTCATAAAAACCTTGTCTTTTCAGATATTACCAAGACTTACGCTGACCTAATCATAGAATTAGCTCAGTAACAGCAAAACGCCCCGCTTTTAGATACGGACCACCCATAACCGTGAACCGCAAGGCGCTCACTATTATGAGCGTCCCATTCCCCGACATGGATACGCTGGAAAGCACGGCGGAAGCCATAGGCTCCAATATGTTTGAGGGGTTTCAGCCAACCCGCAGAGGAGTTGAAATTATCCGGGACTATTGCCTCGGCAAAATGTCCTTCGCGCAGCTGGCCGCCGCCAAGGAGAAAGCATATGCGGAATGAGACGGACGGACACAGCGGGAGTTTATCCGGCTGCTGGCGAAAGAAAAGGGCTGGGCGCTCAACCTGAACCCGCCCGACCCAAGACATTCCTCTGCCGTCAGTTGGAAAGAGCGTCCGCTCTCAGCTTGTCAACCATTGCTCCGCATTTTTGTTGACAGCGGCGGCGCACTCAGCGGGCTGAACTTTTATTCCGCATACGATGAAGTCGAAAACGGGCTTGGGAAACAGGTTGACATGTTTGAAGCCCTGGACGTGGACGGAGATTCCGCCATTTACTCAGAGATCAGCGCCAAGGGAGTTGTGCTGTATGAGGAATAAGCCTTTTTTACTCACAGAGCAAAAAATGCAAAAATCCCCACTACGCTCTTTATATTTGTGAAAAACCCTGACATTATGCTCGCGCCCTGCTGGAACCGAACGCGACGCTGCGCGCCGCAAGAACCATGCGCATTCTCCAGCTTATAGGTCGCAACGCAAGGCCGGAAAGAAAGAATCGCTCCACTCCGCGAAACCCGAACCCCAAAAAACCTCGCTTTCGATTCAACAGAAAGTCGAACTGTTAAGCAACAGCCTTAACCTGTTGACATTGGTCTGCATACTCCATTGTTGTGTATTTAGGTTTTTGAGGAACCTATAAACCTTGAAAACCGCCACTGCATGGCTGGCATTCACTTTGCGGGCTACTCATACTCGCAAACGTACCCGATATTGCCGGCGAAATACGGCAGGACCGCGAGCGGGTTGTTGCGCTGGTCGTTCCACGTCCAGCGGTCGTAGTCCTTCAGGTGCCACATCATCAGGCAGTTCTCGCTCGTGCCGTCAGTGTCGCTACCGGACGGCTCGTTCTCAGTCCAGTTTTCATAATCGAACGGCTCGCCCGTGATCCACGCGCCTCTCAGAACGCCGTTGCTGTCGTATCCCGTGTAGCCGCCCAGCCAGATATACTTTGCAGAGGACTCTTCAATGAGCGCAATTATTTTGTCCTCTTCCTCCCGCGAGCCAATCGTAGCCAAGTGGCCGCCCATGTCCTCGCAACGCTGCCTCGCTTCCAGCCATGACACGTCCGCATTCCAGATTTCGTACACATGCGGGGCCGGCGTCAGTGTTGGCTCTGGCGTCGGCACCGGCGTTGGCTCGGACATTGGCGTCGTTGCAGGCGTCGGTTCGAGCGGCCGGCTAACGCCAACGTCTATGTTCGATGCGTCTGTTTCAATCGCGCCGCTCGCCGCCTGCCCGGTCGCAACCGAGGATTCCGGCGTATGGGCAGGCGCCGCTGTTGGCTCAGACAGCGGCGCCTGCGTTGGCTCTAACGTGGGCGTCGCTGTCGCCGCAGGCGCTGCAAGTTGGCCCAGACGCCACAGCAACGCCCACAAACGGGTCAAAGCAGCGGGCGATTCCGGCGCCGGAGTCTGCGCCGACGCCGCCGGCTTCGGCGCGGGCGTCGCTGCCACTGCAGGCGCTTGAGTTGGCTCGGCAATCGGTAACGCCGGTAATGACGGTAACGACGGTAGCGTTGACAAATTGATCAAAACAGTACAGTTATCCGAGTTAGAGTTATATGCT
Source organism: Clostridiales bacterium (assembly GCA_031263625.1). Lineage (GTDB taxonomy): Bacteria > Bacillota > Clostridia > WRLR01 > WRLR01 > JAISFK01. Next base: position 3,117 of record JAISFK010000460.1, on the reverse strand, counting down.
TCATATATGAGCCAGTTGCCAACTATATTAATATAATGTGCATCATCGTCGGTTATTTTTTGCCTATTGCTACCGTCAGTTTTGATTCTGTACAAGCAATCATCTTCATAATTAGAATAATATATCCAATCATTGGCTACATTAAATCCACCCCAATAATAAAAGTTCACCCTATCTTCTGTCACCTTTCGCCTGTCGCTGCCGTCGGTTTTGATGCTATAGATTTTATCGTCATCAAAATAATTAATGTAATAAATTCGGTCGCCAACTACGACAATGAACGCAGAGCCGTCACTACTCAGCCTTTGCCTGCCGCTTCCGTCTGTTTTCATGGTGTAGATATAGGGAGCCCACGAGGAGTCTTTTGAAGAATAACAATAGTAAAGTCGATCTCCAACTACATTGAGAGATTCCACGCCTGTATCGGCGCTCAAACTTTTTTTGCCGCTTCCATCGATTTTCATAGAATAAATTTTTTGCTCGTCGTCCTGATACATACTTGTATAAAAAATATTATCGCCGACTACACTTACCATTTCTACACTGTCGTCGGTCAATATTTTAAAATCGTTTCCATCGGTTTTGATTGTGTAGATGGGGTTGTTTGGAACGCTGAGAAGAATGAGATCTTCAACTATATTGATAGTCACATTATCTACGAGAGCTTCGTCAAATAATAAAGTTTTGTCGCTTCCGTCAGTTCTCATGGTGTAGAGCTTGTAGTCATCGTTTGCGTTGACAAAATAGATCAGGTCATCTTTAATGGCCGCAATCCCGACATTCACAATATTGCCTGTAGAGTTCCCCACTTCATTTTTTCCGCCGCAAGCGGCCACTACGGCAAGTATAATTGCGAGCACAAAAACAAGCGATAAATTTTTCTTCATCTTCATCTATCCCCTAATAGACTTTGAATTGCATCTCCGTGCTTGGCAATGCTATACGTTGTCTTTTGGCAGTCGAAAAGGTCGCTATCCGTAATTTCTGTCAGAGTATTTCGCGGCACATCAACCTTTAAATGCTCAACCTTGCGGACAAAGCCTATATCCGCCAAATCGGCGATGCTTGAATTTACAGCACGGCTATGAATTTCAACAATCGAAAATTTATTGTTGTCCCTGTCGGGGAACGGGACGAGAACAATGTCTCCAATTTTATATTCATGGAGGAATCGCCATAAGCAATCCTCATTGGAAATACTGGGGAAAGTTTTTTCAAACTGTTCCTTGAATGCTTCCCGGCCGTTATCGGCCGCTTTCAATATCTCGGCCGCTGAATCGCTCCAGCCAACAGCTAAATATCCATAGCGCAACAGCGCGCCTGATATTGGGAACTCGTGAGAAATCCTATTAACCCAATAATTCACATCAACACCTTCTCCCATAATTTTTCAAAGCCTTGTTTTAGACATGTTTTTCGTTATCGTCGCTACTGGCCACTGTAAAAAAGTGTACTTTTATGTAGCGGCTCAGGAGCTTGGGCGGGGCTTGAAAAAGGCTCAGAATTTGGAAATTTTTCTTGCAATTCGTGAACAAATATGCTATTTTATACTAAATGCTTGCTTTTGGAGCGGTATTTCACGGCCTTTGGAGCCTCTGCAGCTCAACTGTATAAAAGTACCCCATTATACCCAATGGTAACATAGGCGTGTTCTTGGCGCTGACGGAGGCGAAAGCAACTAAAACCTCCATTTTATGTCCACGGTTTCTTTTGTTGCTTTTATCTGGACAATCAGGCTGTCCAATACTTCGCGCTTTTCCTCTAGTCCAATCTCTTCCCAACTGTCCAAAAGCTCAGACAGTTTCAGCATCCGCTCGGACGGCACCTCTGCGGAGGCTATGTCGGCAAGCTGTTTTATTAGCGACTGCCTGCGCGAGTCCATGTCGGCGATTTTCGCGTTGGCGTAAGAAATGAGGATGTCGCTGGCTCCAGTCAGCGATTCCAGCAATTTCTCAATCTCTGCCTCAACCTGAGCCAGCTCCACTTTCAGCGCAGTAGCTTTGGGATTGGATTTGCTTTCTTCTCGGCTTGACAGCGTATGGAAGTCTCTCAGCTTATGAACCATTTCGCGATAGACGAGAGCCTCCATATCCGTTTTCTTTACATTCCCACCGCCCTCGCAACTTTTATCGGCGGCGCGTTTTGCGCAACGCAGATATTGGTTCATTGCTTTGAGAGCGTAACCGCACCGCCCGCACTTAATCTTCCCCGCGAGCCATGTGTTTACTACTTTGTGCGCCGAACGAAAGTCTTTGTTTTTCATCAGCTTGCGCCGGCATTTCAGCCAAACGCCAGACGGAACCATCCCCTCATGCGGCGCCAGCACGAGGGTAAGCCCGGCGAGATCGCTGTATCCCCGCTTTTTCTTGTCTTGCCCCTGATATAGATAACATCCGTTTACGCCTGTAAATTCCAATGCGTCGTTTACGACGTTTACGCCTTTGCTCTTATAGAATTTGTATACATCCAAATCAGCCTGCACGTAATTCGGGCTGCAAAGGATCTTTGTGATCGTCTTTCTCTGAAACTCTCCCTTGCATACCCTAATATTAAGCCCTGCGAGGTGAAGCATCACGTCTCGCAGAGATACGCTTGGCTTTGCGTACATGTCGTACATCATCCTTATAATGTCGGCGCAACCCGCGTTCGCCACGAATCGCTTCGTTCTCACCCCGTTCATAACAATGGGTTCCGTATGGAACCCGTATGGGACGGGCCCGCCCAGACGATAACCTTTCAAGCTCCGCGAATGGCAGGCATCGGCGACGCGCTTCTGTATCGTTTCCCGCTCAAGCTGGGCAAACACGATGCAGATGTTGAGCATCGCCCGGCCCATGGGCGTCGATGTGTCGAACTTCTCGGTAGACGAAATGAACTCCACTCCGTATTGCTGAAAAAGCTCCATCATGTTGGCGAAGTCGAGAATTGAGCGGCTTATCCTGTCAAGCTTGTAGACCACGACGCGCTTGACAAGCCCTGACTTGATGTCGCCGATCAGTTCCTGAAATTTCGGCCTGTCCGTGTTCTTGCCTGAGAAACCTCTGTCGGCATACTCTTTGCAGCTCCCTCCCATAAGCTCGTGCCGACAAAACTCAAACTGGCTCTCGATGGAAATGC
>JAISFK010000402.1 GCA_031263625.1 Clostridiales bacterium | reverse complement strand
GTTGCCGCCGTTGCCGATCCCGGCTTGTCAAGCGGCGCGAATTGTGCTAGTGTTGAAAGGTAGGGCGAAGGCGGCCGGCAAGGGGGGCCGCCGCGTTTATTTTATGCTATTCTCAATTTTGATTCTGCCCAACTCTTTGGGCGGGCTGCGGAAAATAGTATTTATAATCAGCTCTCAAGGTAGCGTTTTATACTCGTGTTCGATTGGAAATTCCGACCGCAATTTGCGGTCGGACAGAGGAAACGAGTATTACTGACTTGCGTTAATGGAAAATTCAAATGCTCGTCAGTATAGCATTAGGAGGCGGATTTGCATATGAGCACAGAGCAAAAGCGCGGCAAGGGGGCCGTCAACTTGACAATGCTCGTGGACTTTTACGAGTTCACGATGGCGAACGGCTATTTTGCGCGCGGATTCAAGGACAGAATAGCGTACTTCGACATGTTTTTCAGGCGCGTGCCGGACGGCGGCGGATACGCCATAATGGCGGGCGTCGAGCAGCTGGTGGAATATTTGGACGCGCTGCGCTTCCGCGACGAGGACATCGACTATCTCAGGGGCAAGGGCGTATTTGACAGCCGGTTTTTGGACTATCTGAAGAATTTCAAGTTTGAGTGCGACGTGTGGGCGATCCCGGAGGGCATGCCGATATTCCCGAACGAGCCGCTCGTCAAGGTGCGCGGCCCGATTATACAGGCGCAGCTCGTCGAAACGATGATACTGCTCACCATCAACCACCAGAGCCTCATCGCGACAAAGGCGAACAGGATATGCCGGGCCGCGGCAGGGCGCCCCGTGTCGGAGTTTGGCTCGCGCAGGGCGCAGGGCGGGCACGGCGCGCTGATGGGGGCGCGGGCGGCCTACATCGGAGGCTGCGCGAGCACAGCCTGCACGATGGCGGAGCGGGATTTTGGCATACCTGCGACCGGCACGATGGCGCACAGCTGGGTGCAGTCGTTCGACACGGAGATAGAGGCGTTTGAATCGTATGCCGAACTGTACCCGGACAAGTCCATATTCCTCGTGGACACGTACAACGTGCTGAAATCCGGCGTGCCGAACGCGATCAAGGTCATGCGTGAGCGGCTGGCGCCCAAGGGTTGCCGCCCCGTCGGCATCCGGATTGACAGCGGCGACATCACGTACCTGTCGAAAAGGGCGCGCAAGATGCTTGACGACGCCGGGTTTGCGGACTGCAAGATACTCGTTTCCAACTCCCTCGACGAGTACATAATAAGGGACATAATCGCCCAGGGCGCCTGCGCCGACTTGTTCGGCGTCGGCGAAAAGCTCATCACGTCGCAGTCAGAGCCCGTTTTCGGCGGCGTGTACAAGCTGGCCGGGCTTGAGGCGCCGGACGGGAGCGTGACGCCGAAGCTCAAGCTCAGCGAGAACACCGAGAAGATAACGATCCCAGGCGACAAGCAGGTCGTCAGGCTGTTTTCAAGAGACGGGGGCAAGGCCATCGCGGACGTGATCACGCTTGCGGGGGAGCGGATCGACGAAAACGGGCGCTACACCATTTTCGACCCGGAGAGCACGTGGAAGCGCCAGACGGTCGAAGGGTTTCGCGCCGAGCCGCTGCTGAAGCCCATATTCGAGCGCGGCCGCTGCGTCTGCGGCCGGCCGTCGCTGAAGGAGATACGGGACTTCTGCGCGTGCCAGATCGACAGCCTGTGGGAGGAAGTGCTGCGCTTTGAAAACCCGCAGAAATACTTCGTCGATCTGTCGCAGCCGCTCTGGGACCTGAAATACGGCATGCTGCGCGAGCTTGCCGGCAAACTTGCCGGCAACGTGCGCTGAATGGCGGCGGCAGGGGCCGAACGAGCGGGCAGGGGCGCGATTGTCGGCTAAGCGTTCTGAACGGGCGCACACTTGCCGATAGCATGTGCGGCATGGGGGGCTGGCGCGGCCAGGCGGCAACGGGTGGCTGGAGAGGCCAGGAGGCTGGCTGGCGGCTGAGGCAGCGACGCGGGTTGCGCCTGTTGAATTTTTGCCGCAGTTGGGCTATAATTTGTTTCATAGACGAGCTTCGCGGCGGCAGGCTCTGCGCCGCCGTGCGCGCCGCTGCGGGAGCAGGCGTCGCGCGGATAGACATTGCGCGGATAGGCAGTGCGAGAACAAGCATGTTGCGGCATATTGTTAGTACCTTACAGGCGCATAGCCGCAAAAAAATTACAAAAAGTCAGCGCTTGTAAGGTGCTAACGCCGCGCGAATGAGCGCGGCGCGGGCGCAAAGCGCCTATGAGGAACGGGAAAACCGCGCTTTCCCGTTCCGACTTGGGGTGTGGGCGCAGCCCACATATAGGAAGGAACGGTATTTTGCATGAAAGTTTTCAGCCTTTCGGGCGCCGCGTGGCGCCTGCTTCTGCCAGGCGGGGGAGAGCCCGTGCCGGCGAAGGTGCCCGGCTCCGTGTACGCGGACTTGCTCGCGGCGGGGAAGATGGACGACCCGTATTGGAGGGACAACGAGCTGGGCGCGCTCGCCCTGATGGACGGCGATTTTGACTACGAGGCGGAGTTTGTCCCGGACGAGGCCGTTCTGTCCGCCGAGCGGGCGCTTCTCTGCTTTGACGGGCTGGACACGCTCTGCGACGTCTATCTGAACGGCGCGCTTCTGGCGTCCTGCGACAATATGCACAGGTCGTGGAAGTTTGACGCCAAGGGGTTGCTCAGGCCGGGCCAAAACGCGCTGCGCCTGCACTTCCGCTCGCCCGTCAGATATATCCGCGAGGCGCAGAAAGCCTGCTTCATCGACGGCAGCGGCGACGCGATGGACGGCTTTCCGCATCTGCGCAAGGCCCACTGCATGTTCGGCTGGGACTGGGGCCCGCGCCTGCCCGACGCCGGGATCTGGCGCGACGTCTACCTGATGGCCGCCGGGCGCGCGAGGATAGAGAGCGTTCTGGTCCTTCAGGAGCACGGGGCGGGCGGGGTCGCGCTGTCGCTCAGGCCGGAGCTGGACATCGGGGGCGGCTCGGTCGCCGAGTTCGCGATATCCGGGCCGGACGGGGCGCTGGCCCCGGCCAGCGAGTCCGCCGCGCTGTTCATGGCGGCATTAGCCGCATCCGCTGCGCCCGTTGCATCCACAGCGCCTGCCGCATCGGCTGCGCCTGCCGCTCCCGCTACGTCAGCCGTGCCTGCAGCATCAGCCGCGCCCGCCGCATCCGCAACGCCCGTAGCAACAGTGGCTCCCCCTGCGCCCGTCGGCGCCAGGGACATAGCCGTCGTAGCGAAGGCCGTCGCCCCGGACGGCAGGGAGTACGCGATGGGCCCGGACGGCAGGATAGCCATCGGCGATCCGCAGCTTTGGTGGCCGCGAGGCTACGGCGGCCAGCCGCTGTATAAAGTGGAGGCCGAGCTCCTGATCGGCGGCGAGCCCGCCGGCCGCTGGGAGCGCCGAATCGGCCTGCGCACCATGGAAATGTCGCGCGACAGGGACGAGTGGGGCGAGGAATTTTGCCACAAGGTCAACGGCGTGAAAATTTTCGCGATGGGCGCGGACTACATCCCGGAGGACAACATCCTGTCGCGGGTGAGCACTGAGCGCACGCGGAGGCTGCTGGAGGACGCGGCGCTGGCCGGCATGAACGCGGTGCGCGTGTGGGGCGGCGGGCACTACCCGTCCGACGCCTTCTACGACATTTGCGACGAGCTGGGGCTGGCCGTCTGGCAGGATTTCATGTTCGCGTGCGCGATGTACGAGCTCTCGGACGCGTTTTTGGACAACATAGAGCGCGAGCTGGCCGACAACGTGAGGCGGCTGCGCCACCACGCCTCGCTGGCCCTGTTCTGCGGCAACAACGAGATGGAGTGGCAGGTCAATGACAAGGTGTGGAGGTACACGCCCAAGCAGCACAGCGACTATGTCCGCATGTACGAGCACGTCTTTCCGCGGATGGTGAAGCGGCTCGCGCCGCAGGCGTTTTACTGGCCGGCGTCGCCGTCGTCGGGCGGCGGCTTCGACGCCCCGAACGATCCGAACAGGGGGGACGTGCATTTCTGGGAGGTATGGCACGGCAACAAGCCGTTTTCATACTACCGCAGCTTCTTTTTCCGATACGCCTCCGAGTTCGGCTTCCAGTCGTTCCCGTCCATAAAGACGATAAGGAGCTTCACGGAGCCGGAGGATCGCAACATCTTTTCGTATGTCATGGAAAAGCACCAGCGTAACCATTCGGCGAACGGCAAGATCATGAACTACATGGGCGACACGTTCCTCTACCCGACGTCGTTTGAAACCCTCATATACGCCTCGCAGCTGCTCCAGGCCGAGGCCATACGCTACGGAGTCGAGCACTGGCGCAGGAACAGGGGGCGCTGCATGGGCGCCGTCTACTGGCAGCTGAACGACTGCTGGCCCGTCGCGTCGTGGTCGTCCATCGATTACTTTGGGCGCTGGAAGGCCCTGCACTACTTCGCCAAGCGCTTTTTCGCGAAAGTCCTGCTGTCCTGCTGCGAGCAGGGCGTGATGACGCAGAACACGAATCCGAACGCCGAGCCATACGAGCCTGAAAAGTCGGCCGAGCTCTCCGTGGCCAACGAGACGACGGCCGAGTTCGCCGGCACGGTTCGGTGGGCGCTGCGCCGCGGCGACGCGAGCGTCGTGAGGCAGGGCGAGGTCGCCGCGCGCGTACCCGCGCTGAGCAGCAGGCAGCTCGCCAAGCTGGACTTTTCGGACGCGCCGCTGTACGACAGCTATCTGAGCTACGAGCTGCACGGCAGCGGCGGCGAGTGGATATCCGGCGGCTCCGCGCTTTTCTGCCTCCCCAAGCATTTCAAGTTCAGGGATCCGCGCCTGTCGGTGTCGGCGGAGGGCGGATATGTCACGGTCAGGGCCGGCGCGTATGCCCGCTCGGTCGAGATCGACAGCGACACGGCGGATTTTCTGCTGGAGGACAACTATTTCGACATGAACGGCGGGGAGCGCAGGATAAAGGTGCTGCGCGGCAACCCGGAAAATCTTTTCGCGCGCAGCGTCTATGACATCAGATAGCGGGCGGCGGGCGAGCGAGCCTGCGGATGGGCCGGCGAATGGGCTTGAGGGCGAGATGGCGGGCGGGTCGGCGCATGGGCTTGTGGGCGAGCTGGCGCGAGGACTTGAGGGCGTGCCGGCGCGAGGGCTTGCGGATGCGCCAGTGTCCGCGCCTGCGGGCGTGCCGGCGAATGGGTTTGAGGGCGAGCTGGCACGGGGGCGGGTTGCGGCCGCCTCTGAGTTGGGGGCGGTCGAAATTGGGCGGGTTGCGGTCGCCTCTGAGTTGGGGGCGGCGACTGAAGCTGAGCGGGTTGCTGTCGAAGCCGGGCGGCCGGGCCTGCCCGATTTAGGGCGCATGCGCCCGGCGTGGGCGGAGATCGACCTGGACGCCCTCGCGCACAATGTCGGCGAGGCCAGGCGGCTCGTGGGGCCGGGCGTCCTCATATGCGCCGCCGTGAAGGCCGACGCCTACGGCCATGGCGCGGCAGTCTCGGCTCGCGAGCTGCTCGCGAGCGGCGCCGACAGGCTCAGCGTCGCGACGCTGGACGAGGGGATCGAGCTGCGCCGCAGCGGCATTGCCGCGCCCATACTGATAATGGGCGCGATGGAGAGGCGGCGCGCC